>NZ_JBXWRY010000002.1:0-229869 GCF_059613135.1 Ruegeria sp. BHSB196 | reverse complement strand
CACTTGGATCGCCATCGCGTACTATTCCCTGATCGCCACCGCTGGCGCCTATCTGCTTTACTACCGGGTTCTGGCCATGGCCGGCAGCGGCAACCTGATGCTGGTCACGCTGATCATTCCGCCGGTCGCCATCGTTCTCGGGGCTGTTCTGCGCGACGAGGCGCTCGGCCCACAAGCCTTTGTGGGTTTTGGCCTTCTCGCCCTCGGCCTTGTCATCCTCAACCGTTCGGGCCGCAATTGACGCCGCCTGCCCCCCGAATTAGCAATGACGCAAAGGAAAGGTGGGGCATGATCTACGGCTCGGCGAAGGATTGGTGCGACGCGGCGCGCAAGAAGGTGCTGTTCTTTGGCATGTCGGGGCTGGGCAAGACCTATGTCTCGAACATCCTGCGCGACCAGGGCCAATGGTTCCACTACTCGATCGACTACCGCATCGGCACCCGCTACATGGGCGAGTACATCACCGACAACGCCAAGGCCGAAGCCATGAAGGTGCCGTTCTTGCGCGATCTGCTTCTGTCGGATTCGATCTACATCGGCTCGAACATCTCTTTCGACAATCTGACGCCGGTCTCGACCTATCTCGGAAAACCGGGCAACCCCGCGCGGGGCGGGCTCGAGATCGCCGAGTACCGCCGACGGCAGGAACAGTTCCGCATGGCCGAAATCCACGCCCTTCTGGATACCGAGTATTTCATCGACCGGGCGCGGCGCCTTTATGGCTACCCGCATTTCATCTGCGACACCGGCGGGTCGATCTGCGAATGGGTGGATCCCGACGACCCCAGGGATCAGGTGCTGTCGGAATTGTCGCGCCATACGCTCATGATCTGGATCAAGGGCGACGACGCCCATACCGAACGGCTGATCCGGCGCTTCGACAAGGCGCCCAAGCCGATGTCCTATCAGCCGGAATTCCTGACCCGCGTCTGGGACGAATACCTTGCCCGGAACGGTTGTGCCGAGAACGAGGTCGATCCGGACGCCTTCATTCGCTGGACCTATGCCAAGGCCATGGCGCACCGTCAGCCACGATACGAGGCGATGGCGCGCAACTGGGGCGTCACGGTCACGGCGGATGACATGGGGAATGTGCGCGATGCCTCGGATTTTGACGAATTGATCGAGCGCACCCTTGAGGCCCAGCCCCTCCGCCCCTAGTTTCCCAGGTTCACCCGCAGCGAAGAAACCCCGACAGATGCCCATCAAGATCCCCGCCGACCTGCCCGCCTATGACGTCCTCACGCGTGAGGGCGTCATGGTCATGTCCGAGGATCAGGCCATGCGGCAGGACATCCGTCCGCTGCATATCGGCCTGCTCAACCTGATGCCCAAGAAGATCCAGACGGAAAACCAGTTCGCCCGTCTGATCGGCGCCACGCCCCTGCAGATCGAGTTGAGCCTGATCCGCATGACCGAGCACCAGACAAAGAACACCGCCGCCGAACACATGGAGGAGTTCTATCGCCCCTTTCAGGAGGTGAAGGGCGAGAAATTCGACGGTCTCATCATCACCGGCGCGCCGATCGAGCATCTGGAATTTGCCGAGGTCACGTATTGGGACGAACTGCGCGAGGTCTTCGACTGGACCCAGACCAACGTGCATTCCACCTTCGGGGTCTGCTGGGGCGGTATGGCGATGATCAACCATTTCCATGGCGTCCGCAAACACATGCTGGATGCCAAGGCTTTCGGGTGTTTCCGGCATCAGAACCTCGCGCCCGCCTCGCCCTTTCTGCGCGGGTTTTCGGACGACTGCGTCATTCCCGTCAGCCGCTGGACCGAAATGAAACAGGCCGAGATCGACGCGGTTCCGGCTCTGCGCACGCTGCTCGGCAGCGACGAGGTCGGCCCTTGCCTGGTCGAGGATCTCGCGCATCGCGCGCTCTACATCTTCAACCACTTCGAATATGACAGCGACACGCTGAAACAGGAATACGACCGGGACGTGGCGAATGGAACGCCGATCAACGTGCCGATCAACTACTACCCGGGCGACGACCCCACCCGTACCCCGCAGAACCGGTGGCGCAGCCACGCCCACCTGCTCTACGGCAACTGGATCAACGAGATCTATCAGACCACACCTTTTGCCCTGGACGAAATTGGCCGGTAAGCTGCTGATATTCCTGGCCCTGGCGATCCTGGGCCTGACCGTGCTGACGCTCTGGCGCGCGGCCCGGCACGAAGCCCGCGCCGAAGCCGAATTTCCGCCCGAGGGGCAACTGATCACGGTGGACGGTACTCAGGTTCATGCCGTCGTGATGGGCGACGGACCCGATGTGGTTCTCATCCACGGATCGTCCGGCAACACGCGGGACATGACCTTTGCGCTGGCGCCGGCTTTGGCCGAAAACTATCGCGTCATCGTCTTCGACCGTCCCGGCCTGGGCTATTCCGAGAGTTTCAATCCCGATGGTGAGACCATCTGGGAGCAAGCCGACATCCTGCAGAAGGCGGCGGCACAACTGGGGGCCGAGAAACCCATCGTCGCGGGCCAAAGCTATGGCGGCGCCGTGGCGCTGGCCTGGGCGGTCGAACACCCCGACAAGGTGGCCGCGCTGGTTCCCATCGCGGCGGCCTCGAACCCGTGGTCAACGCCGCTGGATCTCTTCAACCGTGTGGCCTCCAACCCGGTCGGGTCCAGACTGGTGCCGCCGCTGGTCACGGCTTTTGTCCCGGACTCGTTCGTCAGCAGCGCCCTCGCCTCGGTCTTTGCGCCTCAGGCCGTGCCCGAAGGCTACGCCGACCATTTTGGTCCCGGCCTGACGCTGCGCCGCGAGTCAATGCGCGCCAATGCCCGGCAGCGGGCAAACCTGCTGGACGAAATCATCGCGCTGCAACCGCGCTATGGCGAAATCACCGTGCCGGTCGAAATCATCCACGGAACCGCCGATGACACGGTCGATCTGAACCTGCATTCGGACGCGCTGGCCCGCCAGATTCCCGGCGCTCACCTGACCGTCGTCGAAGACATGGGGCACATGCCGCAGGTGGTTTCGGTTCCCGAAACCGTCGCGGCCATAGATCGCGCCGCGACACGTGCGGGTTTGCGTTAATCGGATTCACATCCCATAGTAAGATACGGAAATCATTGGGAGGCACCCCATGGCCCGGCCAAAACACGGCGCGATTGCAACCTACTACAAGAAAAAGGCCCCGGCCGATGTCAGAAAGGCCATCGACCAAGGTGGAAAGGACGACATCCTGTCGGAAACCTATCCCTATCGCGAAGAGATGAAGGGCTCGGACTACGACGACGAGATGGAGGCCCTTCAGATCGAACTCGTCAAGATGCAGTCCTGGATCAAGGAAACCGGCCAGCGCATCGCCGTCATTTTCGAAGGTCGCGATGCCGCGGGCAAGGGCGGGACCATCAAGCGGTTTCGCGAGAACCTGAACCCGCGTGGCGCCCGCGTCGTCGCGCTCGCGAAACCCTCGGACGCCGAGCGCACGCAATGGTATTTTCAGCGCTACATCCATCATCTGCCCTCGGCCGGCGAGATCGTGTTTTTTGACCGCAGCTGGTACAATCGCGGGGTGGTCGAGCATGTCTTCGGCTTTTGCGAAAACGACGAACGCGAACGATTCTTCCGTCAGGTTCTGCCCTTGGAAACGGGTCTTGTGAACGACGGAATCCGCCTTTTCAAGTTCTGGCTCAACGTCGGCCGCGCCGAGCAGCTCCGCAGATTTCTCGCGCGCGAAGAAGATCCTCTAAAACACTGGAAACTCAGCCCTATTGACGTGGCGGGCCTGGAGAAATGGGACGAATACTCCGCCTCCATCGCAGAAACCCTGACCCGGACCCATTCCGAGACCTGCCCATGGACCGTCGTGCGCTCGGACGACAAGAAGCGCGCCCGCCTTGCCGCGATCCGAACCGTGTTGCACGCCATGGACTATGACGAAAAGGACGCGAAAGCGATCGGTGCGATCGACTCCAGGATTTGCGGAGGACCGGAAATCTGGGATGTCTAAACGCGGCTACCACCACGGCAATCTCAAACAGGCCTTGATCGACGCGGCGCTGAAGCTGATCGAAGAAAAAGGGCCGACGGGTTTCACCCTTTCCGAAGCGGCCAAGACTGCGGGCGTGACGCCGGCTGCGGTCTATCGCCATTTCGAAGGGCGCGAAGACCTGATCGCCGAAGCCGCACGGCAAGGGTTCGAGATGTTCGCCGACCTGATGCAATACGCCTATGACAAGGGCCAGCCTTCGGCGCTGGCCGCTTTCGAGGCCACCGGTCGCGCCTATCTGGCCTTTGCCCGCAAACACCCAGGTCATTACATCGCCATGTTCGAAAGCGGCGTTTCCTTCAACCGCACGCCGGAGCTCGCCGCGGCGGCTAACCGCGCCAGGAATGTGCTGGAAAAGGCGGCCGCGGACCTGTCCGAACACATCCCGCCGGAAAAACGCCCCCCTGCGTCGATGTTCAGCGCGCATATCTGGGCGATGAGCCACGGTGTGGTCGAGCTTTATGCGCGCAACACCGGGACCGCCTCGCCGTTCCCGCCCGAAGACCTTCTGGAAACCGGGATCGGTATCTATCTGCGGGGTTTGGGCCTGATCCCACCCGACGGATAGAGCTTGCCTGCCCGATTTGGTGCCTAGAAGCGCGAACCCGGCTGCGGCGACCGCAGCGGGGCGCTGACGTTGATCAATTCCACCTCGCCCATGCCCTTGATGTCCACCGCCCCCAGGTCAGACACCTGGAACTCGTCGATCAGGGCGAATTTCATTTCTTCCGGGGCGACGATGTTCATCGGATTGGCGAACACCTGCAGGCGCGAGGCCATGTTCACCGCCGGCCCGAACACGTCATAGACGTATTTCTGAATCCCGACGACGGACCCGACCGCCGCGCCGGTCCCCAGGCCGATGCGCGCCCGCCACTTGTGCGGATGGCTTTCGTTGCGGCGTTCCAGATAGCGCAGGAAGCGGATCGCGCAATGCGCCACGGCCGTGGCGTGGTCCGGCGTGGGGTCGGGCATTCCCGACACTGCCAGATAGGCGTCCCCGATGGTCTTGATCCGTTCGCAGCCATATTGCTCCACGATCCGGTCGAACGCCGTGAAGATATCGTTCAGTTCCCCCAGCGTGATCGTGGGGTCGGTTCTTGCCGCGAAGTCGGTGAAATCGACGAAATCCAGCATCACCACCGACACGTCCTTGTAGAGCTGCGGCGTCACGACGCCGAAGGTCTTGAACTCCTCATAGACCGATCTGGGCATGAGGTTGAGCAACAGCCGCTCAACCCGCTCCTTTTCTCTCTCCAACTCGCGCGTGTTCCGCTCGACCATGGTCGAATAGCTGTCGATCATGCTTTCGAGTTCGCGGATGCGCGTGATGTTCTGGCACTCGATGACGAGGATCTTTTCATCCAGGGAATTGGCCAGCGAAATGGTGATCGCAAAGATCAACGTGCGCCGTTTCGGCTTGATCTGCAGTTCTGCCGTGTACCGCAAACCGGTGTTGCGGACATTGTCCAGTTCCGCCTCATCCAGACCTTCGATCACATCGATCAGGGTTGCGCCGACTTCCGGCGTGCCGAACCACTCCGCGAAGGGTTCGTTCTGGAACACGAAACTCAGGTCCGAGGCGCGAACGACCGCAATACCGACCCCGATCGCACGAAGAAGGTGTTCGTTGATGGCGGAAATGCTCATGCCGCGTTACGAACGACGATGATGGAGCGCTTTTCCTCGATCGCAGCCAAGGCGCTTCGGATATCCTCGTCGGCCATGCCATGCTGCTTCAGGGCCTCGGCGAACAACTCGGCCATTTCGTCGAAGTCCGCGTGGCTGATGTTGAGATGACGATGAACCGCCTCGATCCGATCATCGCTGAACGAGGCAGGACCGCCGACCAGCGAAGAAATGAACTTGGTCTGGTGATCGATCAGCCGCGGCAGGTCGATATCGGCGAAATAGTCTCCTATCTGTTCGGAATCCAACGCCATTTCGTAGAACCTCATGACGATGCGGCTGATCGTCTTGAAGCCGCCGTACTTCTCGTAAATCGTCTGGCCCATCGCCCTCAGCCGCTTTGTTTCCAAAATTTCCAAGCAACATAATGCAATAAGCATGGATTGTTAACTAAATTACGGGCGAGCCCGAGCGACCGGCCGAACAAGATGCCAAGTTCAATGCATCGCGAATTCCAGAGCGGTTACACCCGCAGGTCTTCGGCGCAGGGAATGTAGCCCGCGTGTCCACCGTCGCGGATCAGACGGCTTTCGGCGCCCAACCTCCACCGCACCTTGCGGCCCGCAGCCAGAAGCTCCCGGCGCAGGCGGAACCAGATCGGGCCCTTTTCGAGACCGCGATTGAGGGCCGGATCGGACTCCCGTTCGCTGGTCCTGATGACCTCGGCGGACTCGCTGCCGGATTTCGACCAGATCAGTTGCACGCCGACCGCCGGAAAGACCTGATACATGCGCCAACCGGCACGAGGGAGAGAGATGAAATCATCCAGATGGTCCGAATAGCGCACCGACCAGTCCAATAGTTTGCGGCATCCCTGCTTCGACAGGACGTAGGCCGCGGCACTTGGGGCCATCTCCAGCATCGGGCGCAGCGTGACGCCGTTCAGCACGGTTTCAGGACCGAACCGCAAAGCGCGCGGTGAATAATCCAATTTGACCAGATCGAAACCGTCCGATGCATCCAAGACCCGCACCAGCACCCGGCCCAATCCGGACGACATCTCAACGTCGTCCTCAAAGACCGCTACCGCAGCAAGCCCATCCGCGAGCGCGCGCTTCCATATGGCCCGATGGCTTTCAAAGACCGCGATCTCGCTGCGCTTGAGACCCCACCGAGCACCACTGCCGGGCACGTAGCCACTGGCGTCAAGGGCTCCGGACTGGCTGGCATCCACGGCGGCGAAGCGGACCGCGTTCACACCCTGGGCGCGAAACTGCGCCTCCATGTAATTCCGCCGCTCCGGCACACGGTCGAGATTGATGAAGAATATGCCCGGTTTCGATCCTGCTGCGTCTGATTGCACAACCATCCCCTTAGCGGCCTGACGATCGGCCCGTCTGCGGTTTCGCCTGACTGCATAGCCGCACCCGCCGTCCCCTGTCGATAGAGCCGCGGACAAAAGAAAGGGCCGCGAAAACCTCGCGGCCCTTTCGGAATTGCCGGATTCGAACCTTAACGCTTCGAGAACTGGAACGAGCGGCGGGCTTTGCGCTTGCCGTACTTCTTGCGCTCCACGACGCGGCTGTCGCGGGTCAGGAAGCCGGCGGCTTTCAGCGCGCCGCGCAGGTTCGGGTCGTACAGTTGCAGAGCCTTCGAGATGCCGTGCTTGACCGCACCGGCCTGACCGGTCAGGCCACCGCCCTTGACGGTTGCGACCACGTCGAACTCGCCTTCGACGCCGGCAACCTGGAACGGCTGGCGCAGGATCAGCTGCAGCACCGGGCGCGCGAAGTATTCGTCCTGGTCCTTGCCGTTCACGGTGACCTTACCGGAACCCGGCTTGATCCACACGCGGGCCACGGCGTCTTTCCGCTTGCCGGTTGCATAGGAGCGGCCAAGTTCGTCACGCACGGGCTCGCGCACGACGGTTTCTTCGGCCACGGTTTCAACGCCTGCGACGGCGCTCAGCTCTTCGAGAGTGTTGATCTGATCAGCCATCGGTCATTAGCTCCGGGTGTTTTTCTTGTTCATGGATTTGACATCCAGAACTTCGGGGGCCTGGGCTTCGTGCGGGTGCTCGGCACCGGCATAGATGCGCAGGTTGGTCATCTGCTTGCGCGACAGACGGTTGCCCGGCAGCATGCGCTTGACGGCCTGATAGACCACGCGCTCGGGATGCGCACCTTCCAGGATCTGCTGCTTGGTGCGCGACTTGATGCCGCCCGGATGGCCAGTGTGCCAGTAGAAGTTCTCTTCGCGCTTCTTGCCGGTCATCTGGATCTTGTCGGCGTTGATGACGATGACGTTGTCGCCCATGTCCATATGCGGGGTGAACGAGGGCTTGTGCTTGCCACGCAAGCGCATGGCGACGATCGAGGCAAGACGGCCCAGAACAACGCCCTCGGCGTCGATCAGGATCCATTTCTTGTCGATGTCTGCAGGAGTTGCAGAAAAGGTTTTCATGTCAGGACAATCCTGTTTGATGTGAAAGACCGGCCTGAGGGCCAGACCGGTCCGAATTCGATGCAGGGGTTTTATTTTTGTCACGCGCTCACGTCAAGTGCGGTTTGAATAGATTATCTATGCTGTTTCAATAACTTAACAAATAGGTATCATTTTACCCCACGCCAGAACCCTATACGCTGATCTGTTCGGGCGGGTTGTCGAGCAATCCGCGCAGCCGCAGCATCGCGTCTTCGAATACGTCCAGCGGGACATGCCCGTTCATGGCGATGCGCACGGCATTCGGCGCGCGCCCATCGCGCAATGCAAATTCGTCGGCCGACCGCAACTGTATGCCCTCGCGTTCCGCGGCACGGCTGAAGGCGGCCGAACGCCAGCCCGAAGGCAGTTTCAGCCAAACGAACGGCACCTGCGGATCCCAGATCAGATCGAATCCGCCCAAGGCGTTGACGGCCACGCGAACATAGTCGGCCATCCTGTCGCGCACGTCCTGCGCCAGTTGTCGCGTCCGCGGATCACAGAGCAGCAGGCGGGTCAATTCCGCCAGGGGCTGCGCCAGCCCGAAATACCCGTACTCCGCCGAGCGGCGCAGATCGGCGCTGCGACCCTGCGGCGCGATGGCGAAACCGACGCGCAGCGCCGGTGTCAGGGTCTTCGAGATCGACGAGACATGCCAACCCCGCTCGGGCGCAAGGGCGCGATAGCTCGGTGCGCGCGCGTCGCCCATCCGATAGCAGTCATCCTCGATGATCTGCAGACCGTGGCGGCGGGCGACTTCGACCACCTCTTTGCGCCGCTCCAGCGGCGAATGGCTGCCGGTCGGATTCTGGACTTCGGGCGAAACACAGACGGCTTGGGCCGGCGTTTGACGCAGAGTCCGGTCCAGATCGCCGGGTTCGATACCCCATTTGTCCATCCGGATGCCAACGACTTCGGCCCGCATCAATTCGCCCGCGCGGCGGAAGCCGGCATAGGACAGATCCTCGACCAATACGACGGGCTTCGCACCGCTAAAAACGGTCTGGAACACCACGCACAGCCCGTTCTGGCCGCCATGGGTCAACACCACGTCTTCGCTGGTCAAAGGCCCCAACGGCAGATCCGACAGCCAGTCCACCACCGCCTGCCGGACCGGTTGGTAGGCATCCCGGGTCGGGTAGTTGAGAAACAGGTTCGGATCGCCCTGCGCCACCTTCTGCAGGCATTCCCGGATCAATGAAACCTGCCCCACATCGGCCAGGCGCGGGCTGAACAGGCTCACGTTTGCGTCATACTTGTCATCCCGCAGGTGCAGCTGGCGCGACCAGACATCGTCCAGCAGCGGTGCCTTTGGCGGCGCCACGAATGTGCCACGTCCCACTTCGGCGTGCAGAACGCCTTCATCGGTCAGGATGGAATAGGCCCGCGCCACCGTGCCCGGCGTTATACCCAGCCGATAAGCGAGTTCCCGCACCGGCGGGAGCCGCGCCCCCACCTCCAGCGTCTTTTCCTGCACGGCTTTTCGAATTGCATCGGCGACGAGCGTGTATTTCGGCCCCTTGGATTTCGGTAAGGCATCCGGCCAAATTGTACCCATTACAATTCTTCCTTTGATCGCGATATTATTCAGAGTGTATCAGGTGCGTGTATCAATATCACGCATATTGTGTCAATACAATTTGGAAAGGACATCCGTCATGACACGCGCAATGCACACCACCGCTCTGACCCTGCTGAACGCCAGCCCCCGGCTGCCGTTGCTGGCTGCTGTGGCCGTGCGTTTTGCCGCGGCCGTGACCAGATGGGAGCAACGTCGCCGTAGCCGGATAAACCTGAGCCACCTGGACGACCGGTTGCTCAGGGATGTCGGCCTGACCCGCATGCAGGCGCGGCAGGAATCCGCGCTGAAGTTCTGGCAGATCTAGGGTTCCCCTGTCCCGCTTCGGGACCGCTTCCTGGGCCGGGGTCTTCCCCGGCCTTTTTTCAACCCGCCGCCGCAGCCGCCGATCCGGCAGGCGGGATCGAATAGGTCATCGTCGCCCGGGCCACGGGTTTGTCGGATCCGTCCGAATACATCAGGATATCCCCCACCGCGAGAGTTCGTCCGAGCTTGAGCAGCCGGCATTCCGCGATCATCTGCGCCCCACCCAATGGCTTGCGCATGAAGTCCATGGAACAGCTTGTCGTGACCGCCAGCGCCATGCGACCCAGCCGCGCCAGAACCATGGCGTAGACGCAGACATCGGCCAAGGCGAACATGGCCGGCCCGGACACCGTCCCGCCCGGCCGCAGATGCCGCTCGGCGGTCAACAGCCGCATGGTCACGGCGTCCTCGGTCAGTTCTTCGATGGCGAAATCCTCTTTGACCTGCGGAAACACCTCGGACAGGTATTCGGCCAGTTCCTCCTTGTTCATCGCCAACGTCATTCTTTTCCTCCTGCGCTGCTGGGCTTAGAGTTGTCCCGAGATTCCGGGGGAGAGCAAGATGACAATATTGGAACGTCACGACACCGGCGCGGTGCGCCATCTGCGCCTGAACGCGCCCGAGCGCCTGAACGCGCTCAGCGACGAGATGCTGGCCGCGCTGCAGTCGGAACTGGACGCGCTGCGCGACGACAGATCCGTGCGCGCGGTGATCCTGTCCGGTGCCGGCAAGGCTTTTTGCGCGGGCCACGACCTGAAACAGATGACGGCCGGGCGCCAGGCCGAGGATCGCGGTCGCGCCTATTTCAAGGATCTCTTCGACCGGTGCGCCCGCGTGATGATGACGATCCAGCAGATACCCCAGCCCGTGATCGCCCAGGTGCACGGAATCGCCACGGCGGCCGGATGCCAGATGGTCGCCACCTGTGATCTGGCCATCGCCGCCGAGGGCACCCGGTTTGGTGTCAACGGCGTCAATATAGGCCTGTTCTGTTCGACGCCCATGGTGGCGCTCAGCCGCAACATCCCCCGCAAACAGGCTTTCGAGATGCTGACCACCGGACAGTTCATCGATGCGCGGCGCGCCGCCGAACTCGGCCTCATCAACCGCGCAGTTCCCGCGGATGCCCTCGAAGAAGAAACCCGCACCCTGGCCGATACGCTGGCGGACAAGCTGGGCAGCGCCGTGAAGATCGGAAAACAGGCGTTCTACCAACAGGCCCAGATGCCGCTGGAACAGGCGTACGCCTATACCGGAGAGGTCATGGTGGAAAACATGCTGAACCGCGACACCGAAGAAGGAATCGCCGCTTTCATCGAGAAACGCGACCCGAATTGGCGCCAATAGGTCAACGTTTTTGGCGAAAAGCTACGATTGTCGGCAGTTTTTCCTTTTCAAACCGGCAATACTGTGGCAGTCGTTTGTTCAGGCAATGGCCTTGACGACACTTTTGGGTCGCCGTGGGCGGAAGGTCCCTCCGACCGGTTTCTCTCACCGGCAACGACATTCCCGCAGCGGCGACCCCAAGTTCCCCGAACCGCACAGACTCTCCGCCTCCCTCTCCGCCTCCGGCGTTGCATGAAGCGTTGCGCTGTCCTATTTGGCACGGCATGAGCGAATCATTGCATATCGTGGGCGGCGGCATGGCCGGGTCCGAAGCGGCCTGGCAGGCCGCCGAGATGGGCGTAATCGTGGTCATTCACGAAATGCGGCCAAAGGTCGGCACCTTTGCGCACCAGACCGGCAACCTGGCCGAAATGGTCTGCTCCAACTCGTTTCGATCCGACGATCACGAGCAGAACGCCGTCGGGCTGCTGCATTGGGAGATGCGCGCCGCCGGCAGCCTGATCATGAAGACCGCCGATGCCCACCGTCTTCCGGCGGGCGGCGCCCTTGCCGTGGATCGCGACCCCTTCGCCGAGACCGTCACCGCCGCGCTCCGCTCTCATCCCCGGATCAGCGTAGCCGAGGAAGAAATCACCGGGCTGCCGGAAACGGGAAACTGGATCTTTGCCACCGGCCCCTTGACCTCGACCGCGCTGGGTGAAGCGATCCGTGCGCAGACCGGCGCCGAGGCGCTCGCCTTTTTCGACGCGATCGCACCCATCGTCTATGCCGATACGATCGACATGAGCAAGGCGTGGATGCAGTCGCGCTATGACAAGGGCGAGACCGAGGAAGAGCGCACAGCCTATCTGAACTGCCCGATGGACCGCGACCAGTACGAGGCCTTCATCGACGCCCTGCTGGCCGCCGACAAGACCGAGTTCCACGAGGGCGAAACCGCCGGCTATTTCGACGGCTGCCTGCCGATCGAGGTGATGGCCGAACGCGGCCGCGAAACCCTGCGCCATGGGCCGATGAAGCCGGTGGGTCTGACCAATCCGCACCAGCCGGACATCAAACCCTATGCCGTGGTGCAGCTGCGCCGCGACAACGCCTTGGGCACGCTGTTCAACATCGTGGGCTTCCAGACCAAGATGAAATACGGCGCGCAGACCGAGGTGTTCCGGATGATCCCTGGGCTGGAGAATGCCAGCTTTGCCCGGCTGGGCGGCATTCACCGCAACACCTTCATCAACTCGCCCACCTTGCTGGATGCACAGATGCGGCTGAAATCCAGGCCGAACATCCGCTTTGCCGGGCAGATCACCGGGGTCGAGGGCTATGTCGAAAGCGCGGCGATGGGTCTGCTGGCCGGACGCCTTGCCGCGGCCGAATTCCTGGGCCACCGCCTGCCCCCGGTTCCGCAGGACAGCGCCATGGGTGCGCTGATCCACCACATCACCGGCGGGGCCGAAGCCAAGACATTCCAGCCGATGAACGTGAATTTCGGCCTGTTCCGGCCGGTCGATGGGTTGAAAGGCGGGCGGCGAGGCCGCAAGGACCGGTACAAGGCCTATACCGACCGCGCCAAGGCCGCCTGGTCCACCTGGCTTGCGCATTCCCGACTGGACGGAATTCCAGCACCCGCCTAACATGCCTGCATGAGCGACAAATTTCTGAAAGACACCTACAATCTCGAATCCCCACAGGCGACCAAGGCGCATTACGAAAAGTGGGCGGGCACGTATGACGACGAGGTCGGGGAACAGGGCTATGCAACACCCGGTCGCGTGGCCGAGGCGTTGTGGTCGAAACTGCCCGAACCGGACACGCCGATACTCGATTATGGCTGCGGCACCGGGCTGTCGGGCGCGGCGCTGTCCCGCGTGGGATACCGCGTCATCGACGGCATGGACCCGACGCCGCAGATGCTGGACGGCGCCCGTGACAAGGGCGTCTATCGCAACCTCGCCAGCTTTGAAATCACCGATCCGGAACCGCTGACCGAGGGCGCCTACAAGGCGATCACCGCCATCGGCGTGATCGGGGTCGGCGCCGCGCCACCGGAAACCTTCGACCTGCTGATGAAAGCCCTGCCAAAGGGCGGTTTGCTGGCATTCTCCTTCAACGACCACGCCCTGGCCGACCCCGCCTATGTCGGCCGGTTGAACGAGTGGCTCGATATGGGCGCCGCGCGGCTGCTGTTTCGGGAACACGGGCCGCACTTGCCGGGCATGAACTTGAAGTCCGACGTATACGTTATTGAGAAAGCGTGACTTTCACCACTCGGTTTGCGCCATCTCCCACCGGTCCGCTGCATCTGGGGCATGCCTTCTCGGCGCTGCTGGCATCTGACATGGCCGCGGATGCGGGCGGCAGGTTCATGTTGCGGATCGAGGATATCGATCAATCCCGCGCACGCCCCCAATGGGAGGCGCAGATTTTCGACGATCTGCACTGGCTGGGTCTGACATGGCCCGAACCGGTGATGCGCCAGTCCGAACGCCTGCCGCGATACCGCACGGCGGTGGACCGCCTTGCAAGGATGGGCCTTGTCTATCCCTGCAAATGCAACCGGGCCGATATCGAAGCCGCCGCCGGTGCTCCGCAAGAGGGGGTGCCGCAATTCGGTCCGGACGGGCGCATCTATCCCGGAACCTGCCGGGCCCGGTCCCTGAGCGATGCAACGCCCGACGACTCTCTGCGGCTGGACATGGGCAAAGCCCTCGCCCGCGTCGGAGAGCTTTCGTTTCACGAGACCGGCCCTGGCCATGCCGGGACGCACCAATTGGACGCGGATGCGCTCGCTTGCGCCGTGGGCGACATCGTTCTGGTGCGCCGGAACATGGGCGGTTCCTATCACCTTTCGGTCGTCATCGATGACGCCGACCAGGAGATCACGCACGTCACGCGCGGCGAGGATCTGTTCGACGCGACCGCGATTCACGTTCTGCTTCAGGCACTTCTCGGCCTGCCCACGCCGGTCTACCACCACCATCGCCTGATCCGCGACGAAAACGGCAAACGCCTGGCCAAACGCGACGACGCCCGCGCCATCGCGAAATACCGTGCCGACGGCGCGGCGCCTGGCGACATCCGCTCGATGGTGGGGCTCTGACCCCTCCGGGCCTTGGTTCAAAAAGAGTGGATTCCCAAGCACCCTGACCTTGGCGGTCACGTCATCGGTTTCATCAACTCGACTTCGTCGCCTTCCCGCACCGCGGTATAGAAGCAGCTCCGCCGATTGGTGTGGCAGGCCGGCCCGGTCTGGCGAACCCGCAGCAACAGACAATCCCGGTCGCAATCCACGCGCAAATCCACCAATTCCTGCACATGGCCCGAACTTTCGCCCTTGATCCAGAAGGCCCGCCGCGACCGCGACCAGTAAGTGACCCGCCGCGTCTCCAGCGTTTGCGCCACCGCTTCGGCATTCATCCACGCCATCATCAGCACCTCGCCCGAGGCATCATCCTGTGCGATCGCCGGGATCAGCCCAGCATCGTTGTACGTCAGCGAAGAAGGGTCGAAGGGCATGGGAAAAACCTTTTGCATCCCGGAACTCGGCCACTATGTATTGGGAACAGCCATCGAGGGAAACCCATGTCCGGCGAGACCGACCTGATCAAGCTCTATTCCGGCCGAATTCTGGCGCTTGCGGCGGATATTCCGCATCTCGACCGGCTGGACGATGCAGACGCAACGGTCAAGAAACGGTCGCCCCTGTGCGGTTCGACCGTCACCGTGGATGTCAAGGTGCGGGACGGCCGAATCGTCGATTACGGTCAGGATGTGAAAGCCTGCGCGCTGGGTCAGGCTTCGGCATCGGTGGTGGGCGGCGCCATCATCGGCGCCACGCGCGAGCAGGTCGAAACCGCGCGCGATCAACTCAAGGCCATGTTGAAGAATGACGGACCGGTTCCCGACGCGCCTTTCGACGGGCTGGAAGTACTGATGCCCGCGCGCGACTACAAGAACCGGCACGCCTCGATCATGCTGACCCTCGAAGCGACGGCCGAGGCCATGGAAAAGGCGGAACAGGCCAACTGTGCCTGACCATGGCATTTTCGTCTTGAGTTTCGTAGACTTCCCTCAAGTCATGAGGGGGCAGTCATCTTGGCGCATCTGCTGGAATCCTTTGTCACGCTCTGGGTGGTGATCGACCCGATCGGCACCGTTCCCGTCTTTGTCGCAGTCACGGCTTCCCTCGATGCCGCCGCGCGCCGCCGCACGGCGATGCAGGCCGCCCTGGTCAGCGCCGGCATCCTGCTTTTCTTCCTGGTTCTCGGTCAGTTGCTGATCGACGCGCTGGACATCGGGCTGAATTCGTTCCAGGTCGCCGGCGGGATCATTCTGTTCCTGTTCGCGCTGACCATGATCTTCGGAGAAAGCAAGCCGAGCGCGGATCAGCGTCAGGTCGCCGAGGACACCGCCGAGGACCAGCACAAGCCCAACCCCGCCATCTTTCCGCTGGCGGTTCCGTCGCTCGCATCGCCCGGCGCCATGCTTGCCATCGTGGTGCTGACCGACAACAGCCGGTTCTCGCTCGTCGATCAGGGCATCACCGCATTGGTCATGTTGGTCGTACTGGCCGCGGCCTTTGTCCTGATGCTGTTGGCCGAGCCGATCATACGCCTCATCGGCCATGCCGGTTCGGCCATCATCAGCCGGGTCATGGGCATGATTCTGGCCTCGGTCGCGGCCAATTCGGTACTGTCGGCAATGCTCGACATCATCCAGACCGGGCAACTCTGACAAAAAAACCGCCGCTCCTCCCGGGCGGAGAGGGCGGCGGCAGGTTGTGCGTGTCTCGTGAGGGATCCGGATAGCCGTTCCGGGGCCGAGGCATGGCCCCTCAAGGGTCTTGGGACAGGTCGTCACCCTCGCATCACATGGGGAAAAGATGCAGGCGGGCCGGCACGAGATCGCAGGCAGAAACCGTCAGAATCCTCCGGGCAGGTGCAGTACGACCATCAGCATGACCGCCAGCGAGGCAACACCCACCGCATCCTGCAGCAGCGTGCCCTGGCACCGCGACATCACCGTTTTGATCTGGGTCAGCATGGTCTCACCTCCGGTCAGGGTTCAATACTTTGTTGACCTTTTGTTCTCATGTTTGAGCGAGTCTGTAAAGAACTTTTTAGGAACATTTGCGAACTTTTCGTGCTTTTTCGTTCAACCGACTGAAATCAAACGGATCGCCTGGTCCTGTTTCATCAGCCAGAGAAGAACACGCGCCGCCCTGCCCCGGTCCGAGGTCAGCGTGGGATCGGCGGCCAGCAGCGCACGGGCGTCGGATTGCGCCACCGCCATGAGACCGGCCTGCCGTTCGAGGTCGGCAATACGGAACTTGGGCAATCCCGATTGCGCGGTGCCGATCAGGTCGCCCGCGCCGCGCATCTCCAGGTCGGTCTCTGCGATGCGGAACCCGTCTTCGGTCTCGCGCAGCACTTCCAGCCGCCGGCGCCCGCCCTCGCTGAGCGGCGGCTGGTACATCAGCAGACAGGTCGATTCGGCATCGCCCCGCCCGACTCGCCCTCGCAGCTGATGCAGTTGCGCGAGGCCAAAGATCTCGGCCCGCTCGATCACCATGATGGTGGCGTTGGGCACGTTGACGCCCACCTCGATCACCGTCGTGGCCACCAGCACCTGGGTCCGGCCCGCCTGAAACGCGGCCATCGCCGCATCTTTTTCCGCCGGCGGCATCTGGCCGTGAACCAGGCCAACCACCCCCTCTCCCAGCGTGGCCCGCAGCCGCTTGAACCGCTCCTCTGCCGCAGTCAGGTCGGAAACCTCGGATTCGTCCACCAGCGGGCACACCCAGTAGCATTGCCGCCCCGCCTCGATGGCGGCGCGCAGATGCGCCACGACTTCGTCCATGCGCTGCGTGCTGACAATGGCCGTCTTGACCGGCTTGCGCCCCGGCGGCTTTTCGTCAAGCACCGAAACGTCCATGTCGCCGTATTGCGCCAACGCCAGGCTGCGCGGGATCGGCGTGGCGGTCATCACCAGAACGTCGGCCGCGACGCCTTTTTCGGCCAGTTCCATCCGCTGCCGTACCCCAAACCGGTGCTGTTCGTCGATGATGGCAAGGCGCAGATCGTGAAACGTCACATCGCCCTGGAACACCGCGTGCGTGCCCACCAGAACGTGGATGTCGCCATTCCTCAGGGCCGCCAGCTTGGCCTTGCGCTCGCTCCCCTTGTCGCGCCCGGTCAGGATTTCCAGCACCACCCCCGCCTCTTCGGCCAGCGGACGCAACCCTTCGAGATGCTGCCGCGCGAGGATCTCGGTCGGGGCCATCATCACCCCCTGCCCGCCCGCTTCCACGGCGACCAGCAGCGCCATGAACGCCACCAGCGTCTTGCCCGACCCCACGTCCCCCTGCAGCAAACGGTTCATCCGCGCATCCGAGGCCATGTCGGCGGCGATCTCCTCGATGGCGCGCACCTGCGCGCCGGTCGGGCGATAGGGCAAGCTGCCCAAAACCTTCGATTGCAGGGCGCCAGTACCGACACTGACGATCCCGCGCGCCTTGCGCTCGCGCAGACGCGCCAGCGCCAATGTCAACTGGTGCGCAAACAGCTCGTCATAGGCCAGCCGCGCCCGCGCGGGCGCCGTCGCGACCACATCGTCAAGCCCGCGCGGCGCGTGGGCCGCCCGGATCGCCGGCAGCCAGCCTGGCCAACCTTCGCGGGCGATCTGGGCCGGATCGATCCATTCGGCCAGATCGGGCGCCCGCGCCAGCGCACTTTGCGCGGCCTTGTAGGCGGTCTTTTGCGTGACCCCTTGCGTCAGGTGATAGACCGGCTCGAAATCCGGGATGCTGCCCGCCTCTTCCACCGGCAGCATGTGATCGGGATGCACCATCTGGGCCATCCCGTCGAACAGTTCGATCTTGCCCGACACCACCCGGCGCGCGCCCTGCGGCAAGACGCGTTTCACATAGTCGCCGCGCGCGTGAAAGAACACGAGCTGGAAATCCGTCTGCGAGTCCTCCACGAAGACCCGATAGGCCCCGCCCTTGCTGCGCGGCGGTCGATGCGCGCCCACCGTCACCTCCACCGTCAGGGTGGAGGGTATGTCGGCACCCTTGATCGTGTCCCGCCGACGGCGGTCCACCACCGCATAGGGCAACGCGAACAGCACGTCGCGCGGCGTTTCGATATCAAGCTGGGCCATCAACCGGGCGGTCTTTGGCCCCACGCCGTCCAGCGTTTCCAACCCCGCAAACAGCGGGAAAAGCTGTTCCGGCCGCCCCTTCATGAGTCCCCGATCAGCCGCAGCCACTCGTCTTCGTCAAGCGTCTCGATTCCCAAGTCAGCCGCCTTTTTGGCCTTGGAGCCGGCCCCCGGGCCGGCCACCACCAGATCGGTGTTCTTGCTGACCGAGCCGGCGACCTTGGCGCCCAGGGCCTCGGCCCTCGCCTTGGCCTCGGCCCGTGTCATCCTTTCCAGGGTACCGGTAAAGACCACCGTCTTGCCCGCGACCGGGCTGCCCTCGGTCTCGGGCCTGCGCGCCTCTTGCACCGTCAGCTGCGCGACCAGAGCGTCGATGCTTTGACGTTCGGCTTCCTGTGCAAAGGCAGAGACCAGCGCGCGGGCCATCACTTCGCCCACGCCGTCGATGCTCAGCAGGTTTTCCCAATCCGGACCTTCGAAGTCGCGCGCGGCGGTGATCGCGCGTTCGAATTCTTCCCAAGTGCCGTAGTGGTTCGCGATCAGGTTCGAGGCGGCCTCGCCCACATGCCGAATACCCAAGGCGAAAAGCAGGCGGGCAAAGGGAATGGTGCGCTTTTCCTCGATCGCCGTCCAAAGATTCGCGGCACTTTGCGCGCCCCAGCCCTTGCGGTTCGCCAGTTTGGTCAGGTTGGCGGCGTCCCGCTCCCGCAGGGTGAAGATGTCCACCGGCGTTTTCACCGGCAGGTCGGGATCGTCATAGAACATCTCGATCTGCTTGGCCCCCAGACCTTCGATGTCGAACGCCTTGCGCGACACGAAATGCTTGAGCTTCTCGACCGCCTGTGCCGGGCAGATCACGCCGCCGGCGCAACGCCGCACGGCATCGCCCTCTTCACGGATGGCATCGCTGCCGCATTCCGGGCATTTGGTCGGAAATTCATAGGGCACGGTATCCTGCGGCCGCTTGCTTAGGTCCACATCCGCGACCTTGGGGATCACGTCGCCCGCGCGATAGACCTGCACCCAGTCGCCAACGCGGATGTCCTTGCCGTCGCGGATCGCATTTCCCTTGGCATCGCGGCCGGCGATGTAATCCTCGTTGTGCAGGGTCGCGTTCGACACGACCACGCCGCCGACGGTCACGGGCGACAGCCGCGCGACCGGGCTGAGTGCGCCGGTGCGCCCCACCTGGATGTCGATCGCCTCAAGCCGGGTCCAGGCCAGCTCCGCCGGGAACTTGTGCGCGATGGCCCATCGCGGAGTCGTGGAGCGGAACCCCAGACGCGCCTGAAGGGCCAGATCGTTGACCTTGTAGACCACCCCGTCGATGTCATAGCCCAGGGTCGCGCGTTGTGCCTCGATCTCGCGGTAATGGGCGATCAGATCCGGCAGCGAGTCGCACAACACCGTCAGAGGATTCGTCGGGAACCCCATGTCCCGCATTCGTGCGATGGCGTCCATCTGGGTGTCTGCCAGCGGCTCGGATACCGCACCCCAGGAATAGGCGAAGAATTTCAACGGCCGCGACCGCGTGATGTCCGCATCCAGCTGTCGCAGGGATCCTGCGGCGGCGTTGCGGGGATTGGCAAAGATCTTGCCGCCGTTCTCGGTCTGGCGTGCATTCAGCGCCTCGAAATCCGCGTGCGCCATATAGACTTCGCCACGCACTTCCAGAATGCCCGGAGCGCCGTCGATGCGATCCGGAATATCGGCAACGGTGCGGGCATTGGCGGTGACGTTTTCCCCCACTTCGCCGTCGCCCCGCGTTGCCGCCTGGACAAGCGCGCCGCCTTCGTAGCGCAGGGACAGGGACAGACCGTCGATCTTTGGCTCGGCGGTGTAGGCCAGCGGCGCGGCATCGTCCAATCCAAGGTACTTTCGCACCGAACGGTCGAAATCTGCCACGTCCTCTTCATCGAAGGCGTTGCCCAGCGACAACATGCGAACCGCATGGGTGACTTTGGCGAATCCGTCGGCCGGGCGCGCGCCGATCTGGTCGGACGGGCTGTCGCCGCGTTTGAGATGGGGAAACCGGACCTCGATCTCGGAATTGCGACGCTTCAGCCGGTCATACTCGGCGTCTGATATCTCCGGTGCGTCGTCGATGTGATAGCGTTTGTTCGCCCGCTGCAACAGCGCCGCAAGGCGCGCCAGTTCGTCTTGCGCCTGCGCTTCGGTCAGTGCCGCCACCGCCAGTTCGTCGTTCATGGCCTCGCCCTGTCGCTCGATCTCATCCCTCAGTGATAGGGCGAGGCCATGTGCAGGTCCAGATGTGCTGTCTCGTGAGTGGTGGATGCCGTCCCGGACCCCCGACGGCCGAATATCGCCGGCTCAGGCGCCGATGGCCATGCGTGCGCCATCCATCGACTTGGGCTGCGGATCGCGCAGGACATAGCCGCGTCCCCAGACCGTTTCGATGTAGTTCTCGCCACCGGTTGCGTTGCTGAGTTTCTTGCGCAGCTTGCAGATGAAGACATCGATGATCTTCAGTTCCGGCTCGTCCATGCCGCCGTAAAGATGGTTCAGGAACATTTCCTTGGTCAGCGTCGTACCCTTGCGCAGGCTCAGAAGCTCCAGCATCTGGTATTCCTTGCCGGTCAGATGCACCGATTTGCCGTCCACCTCGACAGTCTTGGCGTCCAGGTTCACCGCGATGCGCCCGGTCTGGATCACCGATTGCGAATGCCCCTTGGACCGGCGGATGATGGCGTGAATGCGCGCCACCAGCTCCTCGCGGTGGAACGGCTTGGTCAGATAGTCATCCGCGCCGAAGCCGAATCCCTTGATCTTGCTTTCGGTGTCGTCGGCCCCCGACAGGATCAGGATCGGCGTTTCGACACGGGCGATCCGCAATTGGCGCAGAACTTCGTGACCGGTCATGTCGGGCAGGTTCAGGTCCAGAAGGATCAGGTCATAGTCATACAGCTTGGCAAGGTCGATCCCCTCTTCCCCGAGATCGGTCGCATACACGTTGAGGTTGGCATGCGTCAGCATCAACTCGATGCTCTTGGACGTTGTTGGATCATCCTCGACAAGAAGTATGCGCATTTTCAACTCTCCGCTTCAATCGCAGTCCAGGTTTCAAGGCGAGCCTGAACAAGAATGGTTAATCTCACGTTACCGCTGAATCGAATACTATTGTTCTACTTTAGGTTGTCTATATTTTTTTAGACTCGTCACCTTCAGCGCCTCCACACCGTGGTCCGCGACGGCGGCGATCCAGCCATTGAGTTCCTCGTCGCTCAGCCCATAACGTTTCTTGGCTTCCGACAGCGTCATCAAGCCATACAAAACGGCCCGAACGACGATGGCCTTGCGCGAGGCGACCCAGCGCGTCGTGTCCGACGGAGGCAGATCGGCGCGCGTCAGAATCGTGCCGTCGGGCAGCGTGACGGATCGGGGGCCATCGACCTTGTGCAGATACATCTGCCTGCTCCTCATTCTGAATTAATGCAAGATTTGGCCAGCCTACTTAATGTCCGGTGAAACGGCCCCTTGAGAGTGTCTAGGATTTTCCTATATTCTGCCGGTCTTTCTTAACCCGGACCGGAACCTCGCCCATGGCCCTCGCTACCGAGACACCGCTCAACTCGCTCGGCTTTGCCAAACTGCCCTCGGAAACGCGGGTGGTGGTGGCGATGTCGGGCGGTGTGGACAGTTCCGTGGTCGCCGCGCATCTAGCCGACCAAGGCTATGACGTTGTGGGAGTCACGCTGCAGCTTTACGACCACGGCGCGGCGCTGGCCAAAAAGGGCGCCTGCTGCGCCGGGATCGACATTCACGACGCGCGCCGCGTCGCCGAAGAGCGCGGTTTTCCACACTATGTGCTGGACTACGAAAACATCTTCAGGGACGCGGTGATCGACGAGTTTGCCGACAGCTATCTGGCCGGCGCGACACCCGTGCCATGCATCCGCTGCAATGAACGGGTCAAATTCAAGGATCTGCTGGAAACCGCCAAGGATCTCGATGCCGACTGCATGGCCACGGGACACTACATCCAGCGCAAGGCGGGTCCGAACGGGCCGGAACTGCATTGCGCGACCGATGCGGCGCGGGACCAGTCCTATTTCCTGTTCTCGACCACGCCGGAACAGCTGGACTATCTGCGCTTTCCCCTGGGCCATCTGCCGTCCAAGGACGCGACCCGAGAAATGGCGGCGCAGTACGGCCTTTCGGTCGCGGACAAACCGGACAGCCAGGACATCTGTTTCGTACCAAACGGCAACTATGCCAGCGTGATCGAAAAACTGCGGCCGGGCGCTGCGGAACCGGGCGAGATCGTGCATGCCGATGGCCGCGTTCTGGGCCAGCACGAGGGCGTGATCCACTACACGATCGGCCAGCGCCGCGGGCTCGGCATCGGCGGGCTGAGCGAGCCGCTCTATGTCGTCAAGCTGGACGTGGACAAAAAGCAGGTCGTCGTTGGCCCGAAAGAGATGCTGGCCACCCGCACCGTTCCCGTGCGCGAGATCAACTGGCTGGGCGACCAGCCCTTCACCTCGCGGACGGAATGGCACCTTTCGGTCAAGGTCCGTTCGACCCGTCCGCCGCGCGAGGCGATCGTCCGACCCCTCTCGGAAACCACGGCCGAGGTGGAGCTGCTGACACCCGAGGAAGGCGTTTCGCCCGGTCAAGCCTGTGTCTTCTACGAGACCGGCGGCACCCGCGTCTTTGGCGGCGGCTGGATCTGGCGCGGATTTTAGACCGCGTCGGTCGAGGAGTTGCTCAGAATGTACAGGCCGGCGCAGATCATCACATAGGGCACCAGTTTCTCCAACCGCCGGGCCAGTCCTCCACTCACGAACGGTGCCTGCGTGCCGAACATGGCTGCGGCCGCCATGCCGATCGCGGCCAGCACGGCACCGATCACGCCTGCCAGGCGAAAACTCGGCGCGGAATCGGCAAGCAATGGCGCCAGAATCGCGAACGTGTCCATCGACAGGCTCAGAAACAGCAGCATGGTGACAAGGACGGACGCGGAGGAGGAGGCAGGCGCGGCAGCCGCGTTTTGGTCGTTGCGGAACTGGCGCAACACGCCCAAGGCGCCCAAGGTCAAGGGGACCAGGCCCAGATACCCGGCCCATTGCGGAACGACGTCGTCGACACCCATGGCAACGGCGACCGACGCGACGATCACGGTCGTCTGTGCCAGCAGAAACCCCGAAACCGCACGGCCTGTGCCCGCGACGAGCATCAACGCAACCAGAGCGGCCAGATTGTCGAGATTGGTCAGGATCTGGGCCAGAAAGGCTGAAAAGGCAAAGACCGCGTGATCGGCCATGATCACCGCATCCGGCTCAGGACGGCGCGCGCCGCGCGAAGCCCCGGCGCTTCGCCGCCGCGGCCGAGCCTCTCCATGGTCACACGCATCGCCTCTTCCTGCGCAGCCGGAGTGGCCTGAACCCGGGCCAGAGCCTCCGAGATGGGTTCGGGTCGGCAATCCGGGCCTAGGCATTCCGGCACCGCCCGCGTTTCGCTGACCAGATTGACAAGCGTCACGGTATCCAGCTTGACGAGCCGTTCGGCCATCTTCTGGGTCAGCCAGCTGAGCTTGTAGGCGATCACCATCGGCGTGGCTTGCGCGGCGAGTTCCAGCGACACCGTGCCGGAGGCCGCCAGCGCCAGGTCGCCCACCGCAAAGGCCGCGCGTTTCCACGCCGCCGCCTGCGCGGGAACGATCCCGCGCGGATCGACGATCACCGGGCGGCCCGGCCAATCCCGCGTCCGTTCGGTCACGTGATCGGCCATATGCGCGACCGTCGGCACGACGACACGCATCTCCGGTCGGTCACTCAGATACTGCGCAAGGGTCTGTCCGAAGACCGGAGTCAGCCTGTCCACCTCCCCTCTCCGAGACCCCGGCAGAACCAGGAGAACCGGTGCGTCGCCCAACCCGAATTCCGAGCGGAACGCAGCAATCTCGTCTTGCGTCGCCACCGGCTCGCTGACCACGGGATGACCGACGAAATCGCATTCCATACCCGCGCGTTCCATGTAGGGCGGTTCAAACGGCAGCAGGGCCAGCACGTGATCGATGACCTTGGCCATCTTGTCAGCGCGACCCGGACGCCAGGCCCAGACGCTTGGGGCCACGTAATGGACCGTTCGGATGCTGCTTTGAGATTTGACGATCTTTGCCACCCGCAACGAAAAATCCGGGCTGTCGATGGTGATGAGGACATCCGGTTCGGTGTCCAGAACCGCCTGCGCCGTTTCGGCAATCCGGCGCTTGAGGTGAAAATAGCGCGGCAGAACCTCGACCAGCCCCATGATGCTGAGTTCGGACATGGGAAACCGGCTGACCAGGCCCTGGGCTTCCATCATCGGCCCGCCGATCCCGTCGAACTGCGCATCCGGCACCAGGGTTCTGAGCCCTTCCATCAGCGCCCCGCCCAGCCGGTCGCCGGAGGGCTCGCCGGCCAGCAGGAACACCCGCATCAGACCGCCCGCTCCCGCACCAACAGAAAAAGACCCAGCCGATTGCATTCCGCAACCACCGTGTCGCGGTCCAGAACGATCACCCCGCCCTTTTCGATCACGATGCCCGAAAGCCCCGCGGCGACGGCACCAGTGACCGTGTCCGGGCCGATCACCGGCAGGTCGGCGCGGCGGTCCTGACCGGGTTTCGGCGCCTTGAACAGGATACCACCCCCGGCGTCCGGTCGCTGGCTGAGCGATGCCAGCATCCAGGCGGTCCCGAATACCCCCTCGATGGCCAGCGCCTGACCGCGCAGGACCACGCAGGCCTGACCGATATCGGCATCGCTCATGGCGCGCAGGATCCCGGCGGCGCGGTCGGCATCGGCCAGATCGGCCTCGACGGGTTTCGCCTCGGTCAGGCAGCCGAGCGGCGGCAGGATGTCCGGTGCCAGATCCTGCGCGGCGCGCACCTGCAACCCGGCCTCTTCGAAAATGCCGATCACCGCCCGCAACGCCCCGTCATCACCGGACAGGATTGCGCGTTGCAGGATCGGAACCAGCGGCATCGTTTCGGCATCGATGCGCTGCGGGTCGATTGTCGGCCGGCGCACCGTCCCGACCATGCAGATCTCGGTAACGCCGCGGGACTTGAGATCGGAAATGAAGCTGCCCAGGTTTTCCAGCGGAAAGGCGCGATCCACCGCGAGCCTGTCCGGCTCGAACCCTTCCATCGCGCAGATCAAAGGGCGTTCGGGAAGCCGTGACACCACCTCGTCCGGCAGCGCGCCGGTTCCGGCGATCAGAGCCAGCATCGGATCAGCGCCCCGGGGTCAGAAACGACCGGTCGGAGTCGCCGGTCACGAAATCGACGATCCGGCGCACATAGTCGCTGTCTGCCGTCTCGCCCAGACGCTTGGCGCGCTCCATGAATGTGCCCTCCCCTTCGGACAGTTCGCGAAACGCCGCGCGCAGGGCCGCGATATCCTCGCGCGAGACACCGCGCCGTTTCAACCCGACCAGATTCAGGCCATCCAACTCGCCGCGCGGACCCTGAACGAGACCGTAGGGTATCACGTCATTTGCGACCATGGTCAGCGCACCGATGATCGCGCCGCGCCCGACGCGCACCCATTGATGCAGCCCCGAGATGCCGCCGACGATCACGTCGTCCTCGATGATGCAGTGGCCGGCCGCGCCGGCATGGTTCACCATGATCACGCGGTCGCCGATCTGAACGTCATGCGCCACATGCACGCCCGCCATCAACAGACAGTCATCGCCGATGCGGGTCACGCCGCCGCCGCCGTCCGTACCCGTATTCACCGTGACATGCTCACGGATCCGGTTGCGTTCGCCGATTTCCAGGCGGGTGTTCTCGCCCTGGAATTTCAGATCCTGCGGAATCTCTCCGACGACCGCGAAACTGAAGATAACCGTGTCCGCGCCCACCGTCGTCTGTCCGGTAACGACCACGTGCGACTTCAGTTCGACCCGCGCGCCGAGTGTCACCTGCGCCCCGACGTAGCAGAAGGGGCCGATCACGCAATCCGGCCCGATGTTTGCCCCGTCTTCGATGATCGCACTGGGGTGGATTCGACTCATGCGCTCTTTTCTCCGGTCAGATCGACATAGGCCGAAAACTCGGCCTCGGCGGCAACATCCCCGTCCACGGTTGCGCGCCCGTTGAACTTGAAGATCTTGCCACCCATCTTGCCGCGCACGGTTTCGACATGCATTTCCATGACGTCGCCTGGCACCACCTTGCGACGGAACTTGCACTTGTCGATATTCATGAAATAGATCAGCAGTTCGCTGTCGATGATGTCCATACCCACACCCAGCATGACACCCGCGGTCTGCGCCATCGCCTCGACGATGGTCACGCCTGGCATGATCGGAGTGCCTGGGAAATGGCCTTGGAAATGCGGCTCGTTCATGGTCACGTTCTTGATGCCCACGGCCGAGTGATAGCCCTGAATATCGACAACCTTGTCAACCAGCAGAAACGGGTAGCGGTGCGGAAGAATGCGCTGAATCAGCTGAATGTCGGCACTCTTGGATTCCGTGGTCATCGTGCGGGTTTCCTGTCCTGATTGGTCTTTTCTTGAGTGGTTAACAATCCCGCCCGGTCAGGGCAAGCTTGCCTAATCCGTGTCGCCGTTTTCCAACGCGCGCCCATCGCCGATCGCGGCGTCGATCCGGGTGATGGCCAAATCGGTTATATCGGTGGAATCCGAACTCAGAAAGACGCTCGAGCGTTCCAGAATGACGCCCGCGCCGGTTTCCTGCATCAGCGCCGCCAGAACCGGGCGCACCATTTCGCGAAACACCGCCCGCGCGCGGTCCGAGCGCGCCGTCAGCGCATCCAGCTTGGCCCGCTGACTGTCGCGATGCGACTGAACCTTTTCGTCGAAATCATCCGCCAGCGCGCGAAACTCGTCAGGCGACATCTCGGCGCGGCGCTCGGTCAGTTCCTTTTCTTCCCGGCTAAGGTCGGCGATGATCCGTTCGTTCTCCGCGGCCAGAACCGCACCCTCCGCCTCGATCTCGTCGATCACCCGGCGCCCAAAGGCGGATTCGGCAAACAGCTTTTCGCTGGAGATTGTAAGGATTTCGCCCTGCGGCAGGCCAAGTTGCTGGGCCGTTGCCGCAAGCGGCGCGCAAAGGAACAAAACCGCACACAGGGCCCAGACCGGACCCTGTGGCAGGACGAACCGGAGGCAAGGGCTCATTCGCCCTCAGAACCGCGCCTGAATGGTCAGGTCAAAGCTCTGTTCCTTGTCGAAGTCTTCCTTGACCAGCGCCTTGGAGAAGTTGAAGCGCAGCGGGCCGAAGGCCGTGGTCCACAACAACGAGAATCCGACGACCTGGCGTACCGATCCGTCCGCACCGACGATGTTGCCGCCGGCCGTGTTCACGTTGTCGAGATTCCACAGGTTGCCGATGTCATAGAACAGACCGCCGCGCAGGCCGATCTCTTCGGGCAGACCCAATGGGAAATCGGCCTCGAACCGCGCAACCCAATAATAGTTGCCACCGATCGCGTCGTCCTGACCGTTCGACAGGTCGCGCGGGCCCAGACCGGCCGGCTCGAACCCGCGGAAGGTGCTGGGGCCCAGCAGGAAGCGGTCGATGGTCCGGCTGAAGTCGTCGCCGGTCCAGGACAGAGCGCCGACTTCCAGATCGGCCCGCAAGGTCACTTCCTCGTTCAGAATGCGCTGCTGGGCAATCGCCCGCGCGCTTGTCTTGATGAATTCGTTGTCCCCGCCGAGACCGGCCGCATCGACACCCAGCGACAGAAGCACGCCGGCATTCGGATTCAACCCGCCGATCCGGCTGTCATAGGTATAGGACAGGCCCAGGGAACTCGTGGACCGCTCGCCCTGATCGATCTCGGACTGAATCACCGATCCAACCGCCTGGTTTTCGCGGGCGATCATCTCGCTGTTGTCCCAGTTGTAACGCAGCGACAGCGTCGAAAGCTCGCCGATGGCGTAGGTCAGCTCGGGATTGAAGAACACCCGCTTGGTGTCGTAGTTGGCAAAGCTCGAATTCCGGCGGGCCAGACCCAGCCCCAGATCGAACCGCAGGCGACGGCCCAGCAGGTAAGGTTCCGAGAAGTTGATGACATACTGTTCGCTGTCCTGGGCGGTCGACAGCGTCAGGCCCAGTGTCTGGCCACGGCCAAGGAAGTTCGACTCCTGCAATCCGACCGCGACACCGAAGCCGTCGGCGATCGAGTAGCTGCCGCCGAGTTGCAGCGACCCGGTGGGCTGTTCCTCGACATCGACATCGACGATGACCTGGCTGGGGGATGACCCTTCCCGCGTTTCGATATCTGCGGTCGAGAAGAAACCGAGCGCCCGAATGCGTTCCGCGCTCTGCCGGATTTCACGCGGGTTGAACGGATCGCCTTCCACCGTGTCGAACTGACGGCGGATCACCCGGTCGAGCGTCGTGGTGTTGCCTTCGATGTCGATGCGCTCGACGAAGATCCGCGGCCCCTTCACCAGAGCAAACTGCACATCCAGCGTCAGATCGCGGTTGTTGCGCGTGATGCGCGGTTCCACCCGCAGGAAGTCGACACCCTGACGGATGCCCAGCCGCTCCATCCGGGTCAGCGAGTTCTCGATGAGCGACGGCGAATAGACGACGCCGGGCCGGATCTTCAAGGTTTCCTGATAGGGTCCGGGGTCAACGCCCGGTATCTCGCTGACCGTCGTGATGTTGCCGAACTTGAACTGCTGGCCTTCGGTCACGTTCATGACCAGAAAGAACGCATCCCTTTCGCGGGTGAATTCGACATTGGCGCTGTTCACGCGGAAATCCACATAGCCGCGCGACAGGTAGAAATCCCGCAAGACCTGCTTGTCGAATTCGATGCGGTCGCCGATGAAGGTGTCCGAGCGGATGAAGGTGCGCAGGATGTTGGCTTGCTTGGTTTCGAGCACGCGGCGCAACCGGCGGTCGGAAAAGACGCGGTTGCCGACGAAACTGACCCGTTCGATCTCGATCGTGTCGCCCTCGGAGATCTCGAAGACAAGATCGACGCGGTTGTCGCTGCGGCGGATGATCCGCGGCACCACCGTTGCCGCGACCCGGCCCTGGGCCGAGTAGATTTCGGCGATGAGGTTGGCGTCCTTCTCGGCCTGTTCGGGCGTGAACACGCGGCGCGATTCCGAGACGATCGCATCCTGAAGCTGTTCGTCCTTGATCCGGCGGTTGCCCTCGAAACTGATCCGGTTGATGGTCGGGTTCTCCTGGACGGAGATCACCAGTGTGCTGCCGCGCGGCGTCAGTTCGACTGTCTCAAAAACACCACTGTCAAGCAGACGTTGATAGGCGTCGTTCAATTGACCGGCCGTGATCTGCTGACCCCTTTGGATTCCGGCGCGCGAGATGATCGTACCGGTATCGATCCGCTGGTTGCCCTCCACCTGTACCGAATTGAAGGTGTATGTCTGCGCCTGTGCCGGCCGCGGTGCCGTATAGGCAGCCACTGCAAAAACAAGAAAAATCGAAAATATTGCTCGAAACAAGATATAGCCTTGCGAATTGCCGTCGCCGCAGGATGTGCCCGCCCCTCTGCCGTCACTCATGTTATCAACCCAAGTTTCTTATGGCCTCAGAAAGGTCACTAACGGCATACAGGCAGGTTGTCAAAAGCGCAAAAACACAGCGCGGCCAAAAGACCGCGCCGAACATGTTCAAAACTGTGTCGAAAGAATCACAGAGTCAGGATGTAGGCCCCCGCAACTAGGGCGAGCGCAATGGTTCCAAGGCTCAGGAACCGGTCCCAGTTGAGGGTCATGATCAGGCTCAGGCCCCGGTAGGAATGTTGCAGATTCTCAAGCATGATCCGCCCTTGGAAGTCTCATTCTGTCCGGGCCGAACATAGGCGCGAATTGTGACCGCACTTGGGCAAGACTTTGACAAACCCTTGCCACAATTCCCGGTCAGCAGAAGAGATCGTTGCTGAGCGAAAAGACCATCAGCGACAGGATCAGGGTTATTCCGACCGCCATGAGAACCCGCAGCGCCGCATCGCTGGGCGGGCGGCCGGTCACGGCCTCGTAGGCGTAGAACACCAGATGTCCGCCATCCAACGCCGGGATCGGAAACAGGTTGAGCAACCCGACCGCCGTGGACAACACGGCGATGAACCAGATGAAGCTCTGCGCCCCCTGGCTCGCCATCGCCCCCGAGGTTTCGGCGATACCGATCGGACCGGAAATGTTGCACGTGCTGATGGCGCCGGTGATCATGTGCCAGATCCCGGACAGCGACCCTTCGACGATGCGCATCGTCTGCGCCGCACCGCCAGCTAGCGCAGTGAAAAACCCGGTGGGTTCGGTCGCCGGTTCCAATGCCATCCCGCCGACGATCCCGATCCGCCAGTGGGTCACGAACCCGCCTTCGGGGCGCGGCTCGTCGGTGCGGCGCGGCGCGAGGGCGAATTCCAGGGTCTCTCCGTCCCGCCAAATGTCCAGCAGCAGTACCCGCCCGTCCGACGCTTCGACCCGTTCCTTGAGCTGTGCGAAGGCAAAGATCGGATCCCCGTCTACTGCCGAAATGACATCCCCCGGCGCAAGCTGGATGTCCATCGCTGCGCTGCGCGGCGCGATCTGTTGAATCAGCGGTGGAAACAGCCATGGTCCCCTGACCGTCATTTCCTGACCGTCTCGCAAGATCGAATAGTTCAGAACCGGCGCGACCGGCAGCTCCTCGATGAAGGCCGCCCATTCCGTGCCCTCGTCGAAATCGGGTGTCGCGATACCGTTGATGGCGCGAATTTCATCGCCTTCGCGCAGTTCCTGGACCGCGCCCGGAAGGGGAAACAGCTCACCAACCGTCAGTGGGCTTTTGGCCTGGCCCTGAAACATGAAGATGAGCCCGAAGACGGCGATCGACATCACGAAGTTGAACACCGGTCCCGCGGCCACCGTCGCCGTTCTGGCCCAAAGCGGCGCGCCATGCATTGTGTGACGCAGATCCTCGGGGTTCTTGCGATATATCTCGGCCATGGTCTCGCCATCCTTGCCCGAGGCGGCGTTCGCATCGCCCAGAAACTTGACATAACCGCCAAAGGGCAGCGCCGCGATCTGCCAGCGGGTTCCGCGCTTGTCCACGCGGCTCCACAGAACCGGTCCGAAACCGATCGAGAAGACCTCGGCATGGATCCCGGACCAGCGGCCGACGATGTAATGGCCGTATTCATGCACGGCGACGATGACGGACAAGGCCACGATGAAAGCCAGAATCGTGTATACGAGGCCGCCAAACTGCGGGATCAGTGAAATAAAGTCCAAACTGCTATCCTGCTCGCTGCATTATGACGTCATCCGTCCACTTACGTGCCAGATGGTCCGTTTGCCGCACGTTATCAAGGGTCATTGGGGCATCAATGAGACCGGATGCGCCCTCGAATCTGTCCAGAACCATCTCGACGATCGCGGACATTTCGACAAAGCCGATCCTGCGCGCGATGAATAGGTCCAGCGTCCGCTCTTTCGCGGCGTTGAAGACCGCTCCTGCCAGACCGCCACGCTCCATCACCGCCCGTGCAAGCCGCAGCGCCGGATAGCGGGCCTCGTCCGGCGCATGAAAGTTCAGCCGCCCGAGCCGCGCCAGATCCAGACGTTCCACCGGCAGATCGCGCCGTTCGGGCCAGTGGAGGGCGTATCCGATGGCGTGGCGCATGTCCGGCGCACCAAGATGCGCCATCAGTGCCCCGTCGCGAAAACCGACCAGCGCATGGACCATGGATTCGGGATGGACCAGCACCTCGATCCGGGATGGTTCGACGCCAAAAAACTCTTTTGTCTCTATCAGTTCCAGGGCCTTGTTGAACATGGACGCGCTGTCGATCGTGATGCGCTGCCCCATGTCCCAGTTCGGGTGGCGCGAGGCCAGTTCGACCGTCGCGCGTTTTAGATCCTCCAGCGGCCAGTCGCGGAAGGCGCCGCCGCTGGCGGTGATGATGATGCGCTCGACCGCCGCGATGTCCTCTCCGGTCAGGGCCTGAAACACTGCCGAGTGCTCGCTGTCCACCGGCAACAGGCGCGCGCCGTGCGTCTCAGCCGTTTGCAGCACCAGCGGCCCGGCGCAAACCAGAGTCTCCTTGTTGGCGAGCGCCAGAGTCGCCCCCTGCTTGAGCGCTTCGAGGCCGGGAGCGAGGCCCGCCGCGCCCACAATGGCGGACATGGCCCAATCGACCGGGCGCGCAGCCGCCTCGGCCAGGGCCGCCTGCCCCGCCGCCGCCTCGATGCCGGTGCCGGAAAGCGCCGCGCGCAGGTCGTCAAGCCGGTCGTCATGGGCCGTCACCGCGATCTGGGCGTTCAGCCGTCTTGCATCCGCCGCGAGTCGAGCGATGTTTGCGCCGCCGGTCAGCGCGACCACCTCATAGGCATCACGATCGCGGTATATGAGATCGATGGTGTTCTGCCCGATCGAACCGGTCGCGCCAAGGATGGAAACTCTGCGCATCATTGGGCTCCGGGGGCGTAGAACAGGCTGGCAAACAGCACGAACAGCGCCGCACCCATCATCCCGTCGAACCGGTCGAGCACGCCGCCATGCCCAGGCACCAGGTTCGAGCTGTCCTTGACCCCCAGCCGGCGCTTGACCGCGCTTTCCGCGATATCGCCGGCCTGGCTGGCCATCGAGGTAAAGACCGAAATGATCACGAATCCAAATCCGTATCCCAGATGAATGGCGAAACCCAAGCCCACCAGAGCGGCCGCGAGCCACCCCCCGGCAGTGCCCGACCACGTCTTTTTGGGACTGACCCTGGGCCAGAATTTAGGGCCACCGAGCGATTTGCCCACGAAATACCCGGCCACATCCGTCGCGACGACCACAAGGATCAGCCAGAGCATCCAGTCAAAACCCATGTTCTCGCGGATCAGGATGAAGCCGAGACCCGCCGCCGCAATCCAGAAGGCAAACACGGCATATGTGCCCCGCTCGCGACTGACCTGCCCTGCCCCCACCAATGCCGGCGCCAGCAGGACGGGCAGCCGGAAAAACGGCGGCAGATGATAGCTCAGAAAGACCGCAAACCCGGTCAGGATCGCCAGCTGTATCGCCACGGCGGAACGGTCCGGTTCGATCATCCGGGCCAGTTCCCAGATCATCAGGGCGCAGGCCGCCGCGATGAAGGTTTCGAACCAGATGCCCCCCAGCCAGACCTCGATCGCACCAATTGCGACCAGAACGACGGCCGAGACCACGCGCGTGGTCAGGTCAGACCATCGCCCCTCGGTCATGCCTTGACGGCCCCGAAGCGGCGGTCCCGGGCTCCGAAGCTCCGGCACAGGCGCGTCAGTTCTGCCGCGGTGAAATCGGGCCAAAGCGTGTCTATGAACTCGTACTCGGAATAGGCCGACTGCCAGAGCAGGAAATTCGAGATCCTGGCCTCGCCGCTGGTGCGGATCACCAGATCCGGATCGGGCAGAACGCGGGTGTCGAGGTATCTGGGCAGGGTTTCCTCGTCAACGTCCTCGGGCTTGAGCCGTCCCGCGGCCACGTCCCGCGCCAGTCGCTTGGTCGCGCGGGCAACCTCGTCCCGCCCGCCATAATTTATCGCGATGGTCAGGTTCACGCCGTCATTGTCGCGGGTCTTTTCCTCCAGCCCGTCCATCAGCGCGATCAGCTTCTCGTCCAGGCGAACCCGGTCGCCGATGAAGCGCACACGCACGCCTTCGGCATGCAAGGCCATGGTTTCCTTGATGATGTAGCGCCGGAAGAGGCTCATCAGACCAGCCACCTCGACCTGTGTCCGCTTCCAGTTCTCGGTGGAGAATGCGAAGATCGTCAGATACTTGATGCCGAGTTCCGGACAGGCCTCGACCACCTCGCGGACCCGCCGCGCGCCGGCATGGTGGCCGTAGAGGCGCGGCCGCCCCCGCGCCTGCGCCCAACGTCCGTTGCCGTCCATGATGATGGCAACGTGGCGCGGCCCTACGGGCGGTTCGCTGAAGGGATCCTTTGGCATCCGCCGCTCAGACCTGCATGATTTCGGATTGTTTGTGCTCCAGCGCCTCATCGACGGACTTGATCATCGTGTCCGTGAGATCCTGCACTTCCGACTCCCAGAATTTCTGGTCGTCCTCGGACACCGTTCCGTCGCTCTTGGCCTTCTTGATCTGATCCATCCCGTCGCGACGCACGTTTCGGATGGCGACCCGCGCATGTTCCGCATACTGCCCCGCAACCTTGGTGAGTTCGCGGCGTCGCTCCTCGTTCAGCTCCGGGATCGGCAACATGATGATCGTGCCGTTGAGTTGCGGATTGATGCCCAGGCCGCTTTCGCGGATCGCTTTTTCCACCTTTCCCACCAATGACTTGTCCCACACATTTACAGTGACCATGCGCGGTTCGGGTACGTTGACGGTGCCGACCTGGTTGATCGGTGTCATCGCGCCATAGGCATCGACCATGATCGGGTCTAGCATCGATGCCGAAGCCCGGCCCGTGCGCAACGAGGCGAATTCGGTGCGAAGATTGGCCATTGCACCTTCCATGCGGCGCTTCAAATCGTCGGTATCCAGTTCGAAATCGTCAGACATGCTGCTCACTCCCCGTAATCAGGTGCTGTTCGGATGGGTCATAAGCCATCGAAAAAGGGTTGTATAGCAGTCTTGGCCCGGAAATCAGGCAAAGGCGAGACCGGTTTCGCCGGTTTTGGTGAAATTCCGTGGCAGGCGGCCGCGACCCATGCGGTGACACGGGGTCCGGACAGGTCGCGCCGCCTGGCGGGTCGTCAGGCGTTCACATCCACGACCACGCGCCCTTTGACCTTGCCCGCAAGGATGTCGGCGCCAAGCCCCGGCAGATCGGTCAGTTTTGCTGGCTGAACCATCGCCTCGAGTTTATCCATAGGCAGGTCGGTCGCGATGCGCTGCCAGGCCCGCACGCGGTTGTCGTAGGGCTGCATCACGCTGTCGATGCCCAGCAGGTTCACACCGCGCAGCAGGAACGGAATCACCGAGGCCGGCAGCGCCGCGCCGCCCGCCAACCCGACGGCGGCGACGGACGCCCCGTACTTCATCTGACCCAGAACCCGCGCCAGCATCGCGCCGCCGACGGCATCCACGCATCCCGCCCAGGTTTCGCTTTCCAGCGGCCGCTTGGTGGTTTCGTTGAGTTCCTCGCGCGGCACGATCTGGGTGGCGCCCAGCGACTTGAGATAATCGGCGGTTTCCGGCCGTCCCGTCACCGCCGCCACGTCGTGACCCAGCTTGCCCAGAATGGCGGTGGCGACAGATCCGACCCCCCCGGCGGCGCCCGTCACCAGCACCGGTCCGTGGCCCGGTACAAGGCCGTGATCCTCCAGCGCCATGACCGCCAGCATCGCGGTGAACCCTGCGGTCCCGACCGCCATCGCCTGCCGTGTGTCCAGCCCATCGGGCAGCGGCACCAGCCAATCGGCCAGAACGCTGGCCTTTTGCGCATAGCCACCCCAATGCGCTTCGCCCACGCGCCAGCCGGTCAGAACGACCTTGTCACCGGGTTTGTACCGGTCGTCGTTGGACGACTCGACCGTTCCGGCAAAGTCGATCCCCGGAACATGCGGGTACTTCCGGACCAGACCGCCGCCGCTGGCGCTCAGGCACAGCCCGTCCTTGTAGTTCACGGTCGAGTACTCGACGGCCACGATCACTTCGCCATGCGGCAGTGCATCCACGCCGATCTGCTTGACCGAGGCGCTGGCCTTGCCGCTGGCCTCATCCTTTTCCATCACCAAAGCATTGAACATCCTGTCACTTCCCTTGCTTGAATTCAGTCCCGATGTCTTTCCTCACCAACTCGCCGGGCGGTCGTGCAACGGAACAACCACAGCCCCCGCAGCCGATCACCGCCAGAACCGGTCCTGCACGACGGCCCAGCGCATGCCGTGTTCGGTCAGAACCTCGACCCGCGTGCCCGGATCCCAATGCGACCGATCCACCATGCCGATGGCGACATTGACCTGAAACTCCGGGGAAAACGCGGCCGACGCAATCTGTCCGACTTGTGTGCCGCCCGCAAGCAAAGGCCACGAGCCGGTGCATGGTCCGATCTCGCCCTCGATCACCATCGGCCGGATCTGTCGCGGCGGACCGTTCCGGGCCTGATCCGCCAGGGCGGCCTTGCCGATGAAATCGACCGGCGAATTGCAGAATTTGCCCAAGCCGCATTCATAGGGGGTGTTCTCCCGCCGCATGTCCGACCCAAAGCTCAACAGCCCGCTTTCGATCCGCTCGATGCCGTTCGGGCAACCCGCGCGTACTTTCAGATCGCGGCCTTCCGCGAACAACGCGTTCCAGAGCGGCATCCCGTAGTCTTCGCCCTCCACATAGATCTCGAAACCACCCTGCTTGGACCAGCCGGAACGGGCCACCACGAAATCCCGATCCTCGAACCGCAGCCGCTTGTAGCGAAAGAACCGGATGTCGCGTACCGCGTCGCCGAACACACGTGCCATCAGATCCTCGGCCTTGGGGCCTTGCACCGCCAACGGCGACACGTCGGGCTCGCCGATATCCACGTCCAGGTTCAGGGCGACGGCGATGCCAAGCGCGAACTGCCACAGATCGCCATCGGCCACCGACAACCAGTAGTGGTCGTCGGCCAGCTTGATGGCCACGGGGTCGTTGAGCATACCGCCGTTCTGATCCACCACAGGCACGTAGTAGCACTGATCGGCCGCCATTCGGCCCATGTCACGCGGACTCAGCATCCTCATCAGGCGCAGCGCATCGGACCCCTTGATTTCCACCTGCCGTTCGCAGGACACATCCCAGACCTGAACGTGCTGTTTGAGATGCGCGCAGTCGGCCTCGACGCTTTCAAAGACCGTGGGCAGAAGCATGTGGTTGTAGACGGTGTAACCCTTTACACCCTCGGCCTCGACGCCGGGAGTGAAGGGGGTCTTGCGGACGCGGCGGTTAGGAACGATGACGGCCAAGTCACTCCTCCTCGGGCATGAACACAAGGTCGCTGACCGGTGCTCGGGAGCCGGTTTCGGTCAGCATCTGGTGAAGTTGTCCCCGGTGATGAGTCTGGTGGTTGAAGAAATGCATGACGCATTGAGCATAGCTGCGCGTGACTTCGCGCCCGAGGGCCGAAGACGTCCAGGTGAACGCGTCTTGCAACGTGGCGTCCTCCAACCGGTCCGCCCATTCGCTGATCCGGGCGTCGGTCTGGCGCCGCATCGGCAGCCAGGTGTCCAGACCGTCGCAGATCGCGATGCTGTCGGGGATGCCGCCATCGGGTTCGGGGCCGCCGTCGAAACGTGCGATCCAGATCCAGTCGCCCCACAAGAGATGGTTCGCTGTACCCAGGATGGATCCGAAGAACGCCCCGCGGTCACGGGTTAACTCCGCAGCCGGCAGCGCCGAAAGAAATCCCGCCAACTGGATGTTCTGCCAGTGATTGTAACGCGCCATCTCGCGGGCATAGGCGGCGGTGATCATCACTTTGGCCCGTGCCAGTCGATCTGGCAGATCTCGGCCGAGCGGCCGTCGAAATCCCAGACCCGGCCAAAGGCGCGCACCTTGCCCTTGGTCGCGGTGGCCACGGTGATGTCGGGGCCCATCCAGTATTCGGTATTGGTGACGACGATATCCTTACCGTCCTTGCCCTCAACCGGAACAACCGAACCCTGGATCTTCTTGCCGACCATCAGGCGACGTTCCTTGCCCACGGTCTCGAACTGCACCGGAGACCGCTCGGCCCCCAGAAATTCACTGACCAGCAGCGAAAACAGGCCCGTCGTGCCCCGCGCCGCGCCCGAGAAGATGTTGACCAGTCCCTCGTAGGCTGCGTCGGATGCGCGATCGTCGATGAAGGCCGCGGCCTTCCAGTTGCCGCGCCCCATGTTGCCGGGGATTTCAAGGAACAGGCCGACGTTCAGACCCGACAGATCCTCGTCGCCATATTGCCCTTCGTCGATGCGAATGCCCGCCCAGGCCTGGCAATGGCCCTCGGTCGGGGGGTGCTTGCCCAAGCTGACCACGCAGGGACAGAACACCGTGCAGTTGCAGTTCAGGATCAACTCGCCCTTGATGGTCCAGGGCACCGTGCCCACCGTATCCAAAGCCATGTCTGTCTCTCCTCTTGTCAGACTGTCGCAAGCGCGACCCAGGCAGACCCGACCAGCAAGGCCACGCCCAGCGGGCGTGTCACCAGTCGGCCCAGGTCGGGCAGTTTCTCGAAAACCATCAGCAGCGTGGCCAGCCCCATAAAGGCCAGGTTCATCACGCCGCCCACGAAGGCCAGCAGCATCAGCGCCCAGCAGCAGCCAAGGCAGACCAGCCCCAGCCGCAGCCCGTTGCGCCAGGGGCTTTCCTCCCAATGCTGGATGAAGAAGGTCAGCGGATGGCGGCACCTGCTCAAGCAGGCCTCCTTGATGGCCGAAAACTGGTACAGACCGGCCACCGCCAGCAGTCCGGCCGACAGCACACCCGACACGCTTTCGCCCAGCCCATCCACTGCACCGATCCGATAGAGCCCCATCTGTGCCAGCGCGGCCAGCACGGAAAAGCCCAGCCAGACCGTCAGATACCCCGACAGCAGGTGGCCGAGCCGGGTACCATGCGCCGCATGGGAAAGGTCGTCATAGGTGGCAAAGGCCGGCAGCGCGGTCGGTGCCATCATCGCCGCGGACATCAGCGCCCACATGGCCACCATCTTGATCAGGCCCGCCGCATCAGGGGTGACGGTGCACAGGCTGCGCCAGAAATCCTCTCCGTAGACCGCGCCCAGGGCACGCACCTCGGCCGGCACCGCCATGAGGTACAACATGATCCAGGCCGACAGGATCGTGGCAAACAGAGCCAGCCAATGCGGCGCTGTCATGGCTCTTATCCTGTCCACGGTCACGGCCCTCCCTGCGACTCACTTCTTGCTTTTCAAATGTCAGACTTTTAAATGTCAGACAAATAAAAAGTGGCCGGCAATGAAGATTGATCCCCAAAACCCCGCCGACCTGTCGGCCCAGATCGCCCAGGCGATCCGGGACGCGATCGTTTCGGGCGAGTTGATCGTCGATTCGCGCCTGCCCTCCGAGGCGGAACTCGCCGACCAGTTCCGGGTGTCGCGCCCGACGGTGCGCGAGGCGCTCAAGCGGCTGGCGGCGCAATCGCTGATCCGCACCCAGCGCGGCGCGTCGGGCGGCGCCTTCGTCAACCGGCTGAGCTTCGAGGACGCCTATTCGCAGCAGATTACCACCTCGACTCTTCTGCTGTCGATGAACGCGGTCAGTTTCGACACCGCCTGCGAAGCGCGCTATGCCCTGGAACGGGCCTGCGCGCCGCTTGCGGCGCAAAGGCGCACGGCGGACCATCTGGCAACCATGCGGACCGAGATCTTTCGGCAAGCGCAGCCTGGACTGACGGACGAGGCGTTCTGCGCCTCGGACGTGGCGTTCCACCGGGCGCTGGTCGACGGAGCGGGGAATCCGGTTCTGTCCTATCAACTGGCCGGTGCGGTCGAAGCGATGCAGCCGCTGATGAACATGATCACCTTCTCGGCGCGCTCGCGCGAGGCGATCATCGCCCTGCACAGCCGGATCGCGGATGCGCTGGACGCGCAGGACGCTCCGGAGGCCGACCGGGCGCTGGTCGAACTGGAGGCGTACACCCGCCAGCTTGCCCGCGATGTAGTCGAACGCCGCCGCAACCGGCCAAGATGAGAGCGCACCACAGAACAGGCTTGACGCGACCGTTCCGTGGACCCGACACTCAGACAGGCAGCACCCGCCCGGCGTCAAGACCGGTTTTCCCAATAAGTATTGCGTATCAATTCCTTACGGGAGGAACCTATGAATCTCAGACCGGACCCGACCTTTTATCCCTCACCAAGGATCGCAATGGAGGCTCCGGCGGAAACGCTGGCCTTCACTCTGATGCTCAGCCCGGACTTTTCCCAGCCTGACGGGTTGGCGGTTGTGAATGTCGATCCGAAATCCGACGATTACGGCAAGATCGTCCACAGCGTCATCATGCCGGAAAAGGGCGACGAGTTTCACCATTTCGGGTGGAACGCCTGTTCGTCGGCCCTGTCGCCGCTCTCGGGCCATGCCTTTCTGGAACGGCGTTATCTGATCATTCCCGGCATCCGCTCGAGCCGGATCTACATCATCGACGTGAAAGACCCGCTGAACGCGAAGATCCACAAGATCATCGACCCCGAGGAAGTCTTTGCAAAAACGGGATATTCCCGCCCGCACACCATCCACTGCGGTCCCGAGGGCATCTATGTCAGCACCCTGGGCGGCGGCGGGCCGGACGGCACCGATGGCCCACCCGGCATCTTCATCATGGATTGCGAAACCTTCGACATCATCGGCCGCTACGAGATCGAGCGCGGCGTGCAGGACAAGCACTACGACTTCTGGTGGAACCTGCCGCGCGACTACATGGTGAGTTCGGAATGGGCACTGCCGCCGCAATTCGAGAACGGCCTCGTGGCCGAGGATCTGCTGTCGAACAAGTATGGGCACCGCATCCATTTCTGGAACCTGCGCGAGCGCACCAACATCCAGACCATCGACCTGGGCGAAAACCATCAGATGGCGCTGGAAATCCGCCCGGCGCACGACCCGGTCAAGCAGCACGGGTTCTGCGGCGTGGTGGTGGACACGACGAACCTGCAAGGTTCGGTCTTTACCTGGTGGCGCAACCCGGACGGCACGTTCGAGGCCAAGAAGACCATCACCATCGACCCGCAGCCGGCCGACCCCGACGATCTGCCCGACCTGCTCAAGGGTTTTTCGGCGGTGCCGCCGCTGGTCACGGATATCGACCTGAGCCTAGATGACAGGTTCCTCTATGTCTCCTGCTGGGGCATCGGCGAGATGCACCAATACGATGTCTCGGACCCGATGAAGCCGAAACTCGCCGGCAAGGTTGAGATCGGGGGCATCGTCAAAAAGACCAAGCATCCCAATGGCAAGGATTTCGGCTATGGCCCGCAGATGGTGGAGATCAGCCGCGATGGCAAACGCGTCTATTGGACCAATTCGCTCTATTCGACCTGGGACGATCAGTTCTATCCCGGCGACCGGGGCGGCGCGATGGTCAAGGCGGATGTGGGAGAGAACGGCGGGCTGACGCTCGACCCGAACTTCTGGGTCGAGTTCCCCAAAGGCTATCGCTCACATCAGATCCGACTGGAGGGCGGCGACTGTTCGACCGACAGTTTCTGCTATCCGTCGGCCTGAATTGGAAAGCCTGATGACAACGACGGCCGGCCTTTGGCTGGCCGTCGTGCTGAGCGGGCTTTATCACGGCCTCAATCCCGGCATGGGCTGGCCGCTGGCGGTTTCAGCCGCCCTGATGGAGCGCAAGCCGGCCGCCCTGTGGCGCGCGCTGGCGGCGCTGGGCACGGGGCATTTCCTGGCGATGCTCGCCATTCTGTTGCCCTTCGCCCTGCTGGTCGCCCTGGTGGATTGGCAACGCGAGATCCGCATCGGCGCGGCGCTGTTGGTGATCGCAATGGGGCTCTATCTGGTCGTCACCCGCCGCCACCCGCGATTTCTGTCTCGGATCCCTCCGGCTCGGCTGGCGCTCTGGTCCTTTCTGGTGGCGCTGGCGCATGGCGCGGCGCTGATGCTGGTTCCGATTTATCTGGGTCTTTGCAACCTTGCCGAAGAAGACGTCGGGCATCAGGCGGCGGCGGAACTGATGAGCGGCACCATGGGACTGACCCTGACCGTCGCGCTTCTGCACACGGCGGCCATGATCGGCGCCGGCGGAACACTGTCCTTCGCCGTGTATCGCTGGCTGGGCCTGAAATTCCTGTCCAAAGGCTGGTTCGATCTGGAACTGGTCTGGGCGCTGAGCCTGGTTCTGGTCGGTGGTCTGAGCCTTTGGGCCGCGTCCTGAGCGCCGTTTGAAACGAGAGAATTTTCGCAGCTTCGCTCTTTGCATCGCTGGGCGAACCTCTTATATTTACCTCGTTCCTTTCGGAACTATGGACATAAACGCGCTCGTAATAAGCGGATCGGACCCGGGGGCGGTACCCGGCGGCTCCACCAGACTCCCTTCATTGGCGGGAAGACGGGGCCGAAACAGGATCGACGGACGTCTAAAGGAGTTTGCTTTGTCTCGGTGAGGTACCACCGTTATCGGTCCGACAAGCATAATTGCCAATGACAATCGTGCTCCGGTGGCAGTCGCTGCGTAAGCAGTGCCTAATACCGAAAACTAAGTCCTTCCGCCTAGCCGCGTAAGGCGGGGTTCGCAGGTACCTGGCAACAGAAACCTGCATCTTTTCCGAAAAACTTGCATCGCCTGGGCAAACCTGTCGAAAAGCTGAACCCGTTGCCTTCGGATTCAGCAAATCTTCACCGTTCCGACCCAAGCTCAAGGCACAGGACGGAGATCTGAACATGAACAAATCCGAAGTGCTCAAAGCCTGGTATCGCGAAGTCTGGGAGCAGGGTGATACCGACGCGATCGACCGCTACTTTGCGCCCGACACGATGGCCGACGGCCTGATTCCCGAAATGCAGGTCGGGCCGGACGATTTTCGCGATCTGGTCATGGCCTTCCGCTTCATGCTGGGCGAGATCCGTGTCGAACTGCCCAAGATCATCGAAGACGGCGAATGGCTGGCGGCGATCCTGCACGTTCACACCTCGCGCGCCGACAATGGCGCCCCGATCGAGGTGACGGGCCAGGTCATGGCGCGGTTTCGGGACGGCAAGATGGTCGAAGCCTACAACCAGTTCGATTTCGTGTCGTTTTTCGAACAGCTCGGCCAGTTCCCCAGGGACACGCTGCCGGTTTGCATGACCGGCCAGCGTCTGGAATTCGCCTGAACCCGACGCCCCGGAGATTGACCGGCATCCCGATTTCGCGCTAGCAAGAGGGTAAGGGGCCATGTTGCGAACGCCCCGTGAGGCGCCAGCCCAAGGTTCGCATGTATCCACAGAAAAGGGATTCATGCCATGGCCGCACCCAATGCAATCACCGTTACCCAACTGCTGCGCCTCATCGGCACGCCGCAATGTCCCGCCATTATCGACATAGCGACGGATGAAGATTTCACGGCCGACCCATTTCTGATCCCCGGTTCGGTCCGCCACCCTCATACCGACCTGGACGGTCTCGACCGGGTCGTTGCCGGACGGCACGTCGTCGTTGCTTGCCAACAGGGCAAAAAGCTCAGCCAGGGTCTGGCGGCCTGGTTGCGAAACGATGGCCATAGGGCGGAATACCTGGAAGGCGGGATGTTTGCCTGGCGCGATCACCCGGCGGCTCCGCGGGTGCCCGCGGCCGCCATCCCCGCCCGGATCCAGGGCAGCACGCTGTGGGTGACGCGACACCGGCCGAAGATCGATCGCATCGCCTGCCCGTGGCTGATCCGCCGTTTCGTCGATCCGGGGGCGCGAATCCTGTTCGTCGCGCCTGCGGAAGTGGCCGGCGTTTCCGAACGGTTCGGGGCAACACCCTTCGATGTCGAAGGCGCGTTCTGGAGCCATCGTGGCCCCAATTGCACATTCGACACGATGCTCGACGAATTCCAGTTGCACACCGCGGCCCTGGACCGTCTTGCCACCGTAATCCGCGGAGCCGACACCAATCGCCACGACCTGGCGCCCGAAGCGGCCGGACTGCTTGCGGTTTCGGTCGGGCTGTCGCGCCAATTCCGCGATAACCAGGAGCAATTGCAAACCGGTCTGCACCTCTATGATGTGCTCTACCGGTGGGCCCGCGACGGATATGACGAAGGCCACGACTGGCCCGCGGACCGCAACGCATGACCCCGTCCTATCAAGAGCTATTCCGGGTCTTTGGCGGCATCGGCCTGATGTCCTTTGGCGGGCCGGCCGCGCAAATCTCGCTGATGCACCGGGAACTTGTCGAACGGCGCCCCTGGCTGGACGAGCAAAACTATCTGCGCGCCCTGTCCCTTTGCATGCTGCTGCCCGGTCCCGAAGCGATGCAGCTTGCAACCTATGCCGGCTGGCGGCTGCGCGGCGTGCCCGGCGGGTTGCTGGCCGGCGGGCTATTCGTCTTGCCCGGTGCGCTGGTCATCGCGGTTCTCGTCGGTCTCTACGCGGCTTTCGGCACGCTGCCTTTGGTCCAGTCGGCGTTTCTGGGGGTCAAGGCGACGGTGATCGTCATTGTCCTGCAGGCGCTTCTGAAACTGTCGCGCCGCGCGCTCTCCGGCACCGGCGCTCGGGTGGTCGCGGCCTTGGCCTTTGTCGCGATCTTTGCACTGAACCTGCCTTTTCCGCTGATCATCGCCTTGGCCGCGATCTGGGGGTTCGCCACCTCGACCCGGTCAGCACCGCAGGCCGTCCCCGCCCCCCCTGCCGTCCATGCCACTCCGCTGCGAACGGCAGCACTCTGGGGCACGCTCTGGCTGTCGCCGCTGGTCGCTCTGACGCTCGCGGGCCAGCAGCTGCTGAGCGATCTTGGCTGGTTCTTCGCAAGACTGGCGGTCGTGACCTTTGGCGGCGCCTATGCGGTTCTGGCCTACATGACGCAAACCGTCGTGGACAAGTATCAATGGGTTTCGACCGGCCAGATGATCGACGCCCTCGGCCTGGCCGAAACCACCCCCGGACCGCTGATTCTGGTCACGCAATTCGTGGCCATGCTGACCGGGCAGATCCAGGGCGGTGCGCCCCTGGCGATTGCCGCAGGCATCGTTGCCCTGTGGGCGACCTTCGTGCCCTGTTTTCTCTGGATCTTCCTGGCCGCGCCGTATCTCGAACAGTTGGCGGCGCGCCCCCGTCTGACGGCTGCCCTGAACGGCATCACGGCGGCCGTGGTCGGAGTGATTCTCAACCTCTCGGTCTGGTTCGCCCTGAACGTCCTGTTCGGATCGGTGCTGGCATACGCGTTCGGTCCGTTTTCCGTTCCGGCGCCACAGATCGACAGCCTCGACTTCAAGGCCCTCATCCTCACCGTTGTTGCCGGGCTCTTGATCCTTGTGGGCAGGGTCGGCATGGGTGTCAGCCTGGTGCTGATGGCGGTCCTTGGCGCAATCCTGCATTTCTTCTGACAATAATGCGTGGGAAGCCCTTTTGTTTCCTTCCGAATCCCGTATGCTGAGACCAAGACACTTCGAGGAACAACCATGTCGCGAGACATCGATTACGGAAACCTGATGCACGCCGCGATGCGCGGGTTGATCAAGACCGTGCTCGCGGATGTTGCGCGCAACGGTCTTCCGGGCGCGCACCATTTCTTCATCACCTTCGACACGAAACAACCGGATGTTGAACTGGCCGATTGGCTGAAGGACCGCTATCCCGAAGAGATGACGATCGTCATGCAGCACTGGTTCGAGAACCTGATCGTCGACGAGGACGGGTTTTCGATCACGCTGAACTTCGGCGACTCGCCCGAGCCGCTGTATATTCCCTACACGGCGATCAAGACCTTCGTCGATCCTTCGGTCGAGTTCGGACTGCGATTCGAAACGACCGAGGACGATGGCGCCGAAGAAACTGCGCGGCCCGCACCGGAACCCGTTCCGATCCCCGAAGATCAGCCCGAAATCCATCACGACGCGGACATCGTCTCGCTCGACAGCTTCCGGAAATAACGCGCACCGCACAGTTCAAAAGCGTGATCCGGAAAGCGGCGGAGCTATTCTCGGGTCAGAAAGGTCTCGACCGACCGCGACTGTTCACCGTTGCGAAACCGGCTGAAAGACAGGCTCAGACCGCCCTCGGCCAACGTCCTGTCGAACTGCTGCATTTCGTAGCCGCCGACATCGTCAATGAACAGCGAATAGACCGTCAGCGTGTCGCCAGTGATGCGGCCCCAGACAAACGGCTCACCCTTCATCGGATCGAGTTGAACCTCATGCCCAAAGACATTTCGGCGCATGGCGGCGGAAAAGACGTTGGGGCGGTCCGTCGGCACGAAATCGACGGAATATTCCTGCTCTTTCACGCGACCGTCATCCTTGTAGGTCGTCGTCTTCCAACTGACGTTGAATCCGTTCCTGGTCTCTTCGATCGTGACGCTCATGTCGCGCGGTGTCGTCGTGCCGTCCGCATCGACCAGTTCGGCCGACCCGCTGTAGGCCCCGACGAAAGGCGCGATCTCGGTCGCAAACGCCGGAATGGCAAGGGAAATCGTCAGAAGAATGGCTGCCGCCAAGTGCCTCATGACCGGAACTTGTCGGAATTGGACCAGCGGTTCCATTCGGTGTCTCCAAACCTCATTCGAACTACATTCTACAGGTGGAGGGGGCCGGCACAATCTCACACTGCCGCCCGACCACGAAAAATTGACGCGGCCGCCCGACTGTACCCGGCAGCGCAGGACGCCTATGGTGCGCGCAACTGGCCGATTGCGTCACGGCCATGACCCGGCTAAACGGCATACAACCGCATACAAGACGGAGTGACAGATGTCTCAGACCCGCACCGAATCCGACAGTTTTGGCCCGCTCGAAGTTCCGGCCGAGAAGTATTGGGGCGCCCAGACCCAACGCTCGATCATGAACTTCCCCATCGGCTGGGAAAAGCAGCCCGTCGCCATCGTGCGCGCGCTGGGCGTGGTCAAAAAGGCCTGCGCCATGGAAAACAAGGCTACCGGCAAGCTGGACGCGCGCATCGCCGATGCCATCATCCAGGCCGCAGGCGAAGTGATCGAGGGCAAGTTCGACGACAACTTCCCCCTGGTCGTCTGGCAGACCGGATCGGGCACTCAGTCGAACATGAACGCCAACGAGGTCATCGCCAACCGCGCTATCGAGATTCTCGGCGGCGTCATCGGCTCGAAGGATCCGGTGCACCCGAACGACCATTGCAACATGGGCCAGTCCTCGAACGACACCTTCCCGACCGCCATGCACATCGCCACCGCGATGAGCGTGCGCGACGTTCTGCTGCCCGGTCTGGAGAAGCTCGCCGCCGGGCTCGAACAGAAATCCGAAGAGTTCAAGGACATCATCAAGATCGGCCGCACCCACACCCAGGATGCGACCCCGCTGACCCTGGGCCAGGAGTTCAGCGGATATGCCCATCAGATCCGCCAGGGCATCGAGCGTGTCATGCTTGCAATGCCTCACATCTACGAATTGGCCCAAGGTGGAACGGCCGTGGGCACCGGCCTGAACACCCAGAAAGGCTGGGCCGAGGCCGTTGCCGCCAACATGGCCGAAATCACCGGCCTGCCCTTCGTCACCGCGCCCAACAAGTTCGAGGCGCTGGCCGCCCATGACGCGATGGTGTTCCTGTCGGGCGCCTTGGCCACGGTTGCGGGCAGCTGCTACAAGATCGCCAACGACATCCGCTTGCTGGGTTCCGGCCCGCGCTCGGGTCTGGGCGAGCTGATCCTGCCGGAAAACGAACCCGGCTCGTCGATCATGCCCGGCAAGGTGAACCCGACCCAGGCCGAGGCGATTACGCAGGTTGCTGCCCACGTGATAGGCAATGACGCAGGGATCAAGTTTGCCGGCAGCCAGGGCCATTTCGAGTTGAATGTGTACAACCCGATGATGGCCTACAACCTGCTGCAATCGATCCAGTTGCTGGGCGATGCGGCCGACAGCTTTACCGAACGCATGCTGCTGGGCATCAGGGCCAATGAAGAGCGTATCGAAAAGCTTATGCAGGAATCCCTGATGCTGGTCACAGCGCTGGCGCCCACCATCGGCTATGACAACGCCACCACGGTCGCCAAGACCGCGCACAAGAACGGCACCACGCTGAAGGAAGAGGCCATCAAGCTGGGCTTCGTCGACGAAGAGACCTTCGAGGCCGTCGTGCGCCCCGAGCACATGATCGGACCCAAGGGCTGATGGGCAAGCCGGTCAATCTGAACCGGTATCGCAAGGAGAAGGCGCGGGCCGAGAAAAAGGCCTGTGCCGACCGGAACTCGGTGGCGTTCGGGCGCAGCAAGGCGGAAAGGCAGCTGGACAAGGCCCGCGCCGACAAGGCCCGCGCCGACAAGGCCCGCCTCGATCTGGACAATCACGAGCTGGATGAATGAGCGGCCCGCCCGTGAAACGCTCGCTGACCCTCAAGGGGCACCGCACCTCGGTCTCGCTCGAGGATGAGTTCTGGCAGGCGTTCCGGGAAATCGCCAAGGAAAAAAGAATGCCAATCAATGTCTTGGCATCCGAAATTGATGTGGCGCGCGATCCGGAAACTGGGCTGGCTTCGGCCATTCGCGTCTTTGTCCTGAACTGGTACTGGTCGCCGGACCGCAACCCTTGATCTGATCGCTGTCGGTATCTAGGCTGACAGTGAACAAAAAGGGTACATTTCATGCGCGATCTTGTGACCGGCCCCGATGGCCTACCGCGATGTGGCTGGTGCCAGGTAGCGCCGGAATTCTTTGACTATCACGACAATGAATGGGGCTATCCGGTCGGAGACGACCAGCGCCTGTTCGAGAAACTGTGCCTCGAAAGCTTTCAGTCCGGCCTCAGCTGGCGCACCATCCTGGCCAAGCGCGAGAACTTTCGCAAAGCCTTTTCCGGTTTTGATTTCAACGTCATGGCCGGTTTTTCCGAAGGGGATGTGGAGCGGCTCTTGCAAGACTCAGGCATCATCCGCCACCGCGGCAAGATCGAAGCCGTGATCAACAACGCCCGCCGCGCGCAAGAGCTGGTGGCGGAAACCGGCTCTCTGGCCGCCTATGTCTGGCGGTTCGAGCCCGAACACTCGCCCGCGCCGCAGACGGCTTCGATCTCGCCCGAGTCGGTCGCCATGTCCAAGGATCTAAAGAAGCGCGGCTGGAAATTCGTCGGCCCCACCACCGTATTCGCTTTCATGCAGGCGATGGGGCTGGTGAATGACCACGCCACAGGCTGCGCCATGCGCGAGAAAGCGGCGCAGTTGCGCCGCTCGTTCACCAAACCGGTCTGACCTCAGACCGAGGCGCGGTAGATCTTGTCGATATTGCTGCCCAGGGCCGCGTTGAACTCGGCATCCGACTGCTGTTTCGAAAGCCCCTCGGTCAGCGCGCGCGAGAAGGAGGCGATCATCTTGCCGTTCTGCGCCAGCAGCGCACAGGCCTCGTCGGTCGAATAACCGCCCGACAGCGCCACGACCCGCAGAACGCGCGGATGGTCGGCGGCCTCGTCATACAGGTTGGCCTTGCTGGGCAGGGTCAGCTTCAGCATGACGTCCTGCCCCTCGCCCAGATCGTCGAGGTTCTTCAGGATTTCGGCCTTCAGGATCTCTTCGGCCTCGGCCTTGGTGTCCGACTTGATGTTCACCTCGGGCTCGATGATCGGCACCATGCCGGCGGCGATCACCTCGCGGGCCACGTCGAACTGCTGTTTCACCACGGCGGCGATGCCTTCGGCATTGGCCTCGTGGATGACCGAGCGCTCCTTGGTGCCGAACACGCCTTCGGCCTTGGCCAGCGTCTCGGCCAGGCCCGGGATGGGCTTCATCAGCTGCACGCCGTTGGCGGTGTCCTCAAGCCCCTTGTCGATCTTGAGGAACGGCACGATGCCTTTGACCGACCACAGGTAATCGGCCACCTTGCGGCCCTCGATTTCCTCGCCAAGCGTGCGTTCGAACAGGATCGCGCCGATCACCTTGTCGCGGGTGAAGTCATCGGCCAAGATGATGCGCGCACGCATCTTCTGGATCTCGGCAAACATCTCTTCTTCGGACGTGTAGTCCGAAGCATCCACCCCGTACAGCGCCAGCGCCTTGGGCGTCGAACCGCCGCTCTGATCCAGAGCGGCGATGAACCCCGCCCCGTTCTTCATCTGTTCGCGCTGGTCTGCCTTGGACATATCACTTTCCCCGTTCACTCTGATTCCGTTTTCAGCAACCGCATACAGCAAGCCGTTGATCGATGGTAGTTTGTTAGCGCTCAAGAACCCGGAGCCAGATGCCGTCGCGCGCCCGCACCGTCAGATGCGCGACCGGCACCGGATCGCGGCCCTCGATGCGGTCGAACCGGAAACGACGCAGAAGCGTGGACAGGATCAGCGGCCCCTCGACCATGGCGAATCCGGCCCCGGTGCAGACCCTCGGACCGGCGGAAAACGGGATGAAAGCCTCGCGCTGGCATCGCTGGCCGTTCTCGCTCTGCCATCGCGCGGGGTCAAAAGCATCGGGCCTTTCCCACAGCCGTTCATGGCGATGCAGATGCCAGGGGCTGAGAACGATCTGGGCGCCTTTCGGAATATCGCGGTCGCGGAACCTTTCCGCACGAGTTGCCTCACGCACCATCATCGGCACCGGAGGGTAGAGGCGCAACGCCTCGCGGAACACATCCTGGCTGAGCTTCAGGCGCGACATGACGGCAAACCCGCGGTCCTCCTCCAGCGCCCGCGCCTCTTGTGCAACCTTGTCCTGCCAATCCGGATACAGCGCCATCAGATACAGCGTCCAGGCCAATGCAGAAGCGCTGGTTTCATGGCCGGCCAGAAAGAAGATCGCCACCTGATCGACCATCTCGGAGGTGTCGAACCGCCGGCCGGTTATCGGATCGGCCGATGTCATGATCTTGGTGGCCAGATCGTCGGGGGCGTGCCCGGCCTCGATCTCGGCCATGCGCCGGGCCGTCAACGTCTCGATCAGCGCCCGGATCGCGGCGGCATTTTCCCGCGTCTGCCGTGCGTGAAACCGGGGAAACCAGCGCGGCACCGGAATGAAAGCGGCGAGGTTCAACAGTGGCTGCGCCCGCTGATAGGCGCGAAACCGGTCGAACACGCGCGTGGCGATCTCGTCGTCGATGGGAATCGAGAACAGGGTGCGAAATATCACATCCGCCGCAGCATGGCTCGTGACCTCTTCGATCTCGGTTTCCTGCCCGACCGCGTCCTGCAACCGCGCGGCACAGGCATCGGCCGCCGCCCGCATCGCCGGAAATGTGTCCTTCAACCGTCCCCCTTCAAAGGCAGGGTCGATGATGCGGCGCTGGCGTTTCCAGGTCTCGCCGTTGGTCACGAAGACCGAGTTGCCCAGCAGCGGCTTCAAGCCTTCGCGTATCCGGTCTGACTTGGGGAAATCGTCCGGCCGTTTCTTGAGGACGGTCTCGATCAAGTCCGGCTGGTTGACAAGAAACGACCGAAAGAACGGCGTACGAAACTCGGCCATCCAGGCGCGGTAGAGGCGCTGCGGCTGGGCCGACAGCAGATCCTGCCGGAACAGCCGCAGATACCGCCAGAGTGACACCCTGTCTGGCCGCGCGGGCGGTTTTGGCGGGTTCATGCCGCCACCGACGTGTATTTGGACACCGGCTCGTCAATTCGGGATTTCGACGCCGCGCGCCCAGCGAACCGCGCCCCGAGGGTCATGGGGCCGGCGGTGATGCGAAAATAGTCGTAGTCGCCCGGCCGGTCGAAAGCGCAGAGATACTGGAAATGCAGCCGGAAGAACCGCCAGCGCAATTCTGCCCAGCGCGCCGGCGATAGGGTCCGGGAAAAGGCAGCCGACAGAACCAAGGGCCAGCGCTTGCCTTGCGCCGCGACGCCGCTGACCGTCACGGGATCGCACAGGGCAAAGGCGCATCCGTCGCCCGGGGCCGACACGTCGATCCAGGTCAATTCGTCCCGGGCGCAAAGGTAGTGCAGATCGGACCGCAGACGGTGCGCCTGCGGCAGGAACGACACCATCGGCATGACCTGCCCCAGGGTCAGAAAGCCCAGCGCCGGTCCATCCTTCGAAACCCGCCCGCTTCGGATCAGATCGGCCAGAACGGAGACGCCCAGATGCGCGCCCGAACTGTGCCCGACCACCAAGACCTCGTCCACATCCTCCCGCAAGGCTTCGGCGATCTGCGCGGCGAAGGCGGACAACCGCGCCTCGAGCTCGGGCGGGTTCGCACCCCACAGCTGCGCCGAATAGATGTAGTTGTGCAGCAGGTAGTACACCAGCAGCCGGTTGTCCAACTGTCGGAACCAGTGGAGCATCGCCCCGGCAACGAGCAGCCCGGGGACAACGCCGAACCAGCCCAGCAACGGCCGGGACACCATGGCGATCCCCCACGCCGCGGCGATTGCAAGCGCCAGTTCCAGGGTCAGCATCCCCACCGGATAGAGCGCCGCGATCACCGGCCCCTTTCGCAGGCGCATCAGCCGCCAGAGCGTACCGGAGGCGATATAGATCCACGCCATCCGAACCGTGCGCAGATAGGTGGCGAAGATCGAACTGGCCATGCTCTCGCGCACGATGTCCGACCAGACCAGGACTTCGACCCGCGTCTCGACCCGCTGTCCTTCCTGCGTCGAGTCCACCTCCCAACCATAGGGGCCATCTCCCGACTTGGCCCGCAAGCTGATGTCATAGCCCGAGATGCACGCCTGCGCGGCCGCTTCCTTGCGGTAGAGTTCCCGATACCGTCTGGAATGCATGGGATCGTAGCCGGGAATGTAGAACACCCGGCGCCTTCGCACCTGTTTCTGCGACGGTTTGCTGCTCATGGCCTCGACCTCTGCGCTCAGACTAGCGCAGGTTCGCGGCGAGCGTAAGGCCGGTCCGGCCAAGGTTTTGACGCAAGTCCGGTGGCAATTTGCGGAACGATCAGCCCAGCGTGGCGAGCGCCGGGAATGTCTCCAGCAGCCACCAGCTGAATTCTGTGAACAGCCCGGTGATCAGCATGATGCCGACGAACAGCAGCAACCCGCCCATGACCTTTTCGATGGTGCCCATGTACGGCTTGATCCGGTTCATCACCGACATCGACCGGTTCAGGAACATCGCCGCCAGCAGGAAGGGAATCCCCAGTCCTGCGGCGTAGAGTCCCAACAGCAGAGTGCCGCGCGCGACCGAAGCTTCGGATGCGGCCAGAGACAGGATCGCTCCCAGTTGCGGACCGATGCAGGGGGTCCAGCCAAAGGCAAAGGCCAGCCCAAGAATGTAAGCCCCGAATACCGACCCGCCCGCATCGCCGGTTTCCATCCGCGCCTCGCGGTCCAGAATCGGAATGCGGAAAACGTTCAGGAAATGCAGCCCGAACACGATCACGACGGCGCCGGAGATCTTGGCGAACAGCACCTGATTGGACAGAACGAAGGCGCCGAAGGCCGACGCTGTGAACCCCAGCAGCAGAAAGACCGTCGAGAGGCCCAGAACGAAGAACAGCGCCGCCAGGGTCGCCCGCCGCCGCGCCTGCGCCTGGTCCTGCATTTCGTGGATCGTCACCCCGCTCATATAGGCGAGGTAGGGCGGCACGATGGGCAAGACGCAGGGCGACAGGAAACTGATGATCCCGCCGAGCATCGCGATGAACATGGCGGGCAACAGCCCCGCGTCGATGATATCGATTCCGAACATGCCTCAGCACATATGTCATGATTGCGGCAACGTCACGAGGCCATGCGGTCACATCCCCGTGCCCAGGCCGCGGGCTGGACAGAGGTGAAACATCGGAATATCTCGCCTTCATGACCGACGTCACCGATACTCTGGACGCATTGGGGCTGTTGTGCCCCCTGCCCGTTCTCAAGGCCCGCAAGCGGCTGAAATCCCTGCCCGAGGGCGCGATTCTGCGCGTTTTGGCAGATGATCCCGCCGCGATCGTGGACGTGCCGCATTTCTGCGCCGAAGCCGGGCACGCCCTGGTCTCGCGATCGGATGCCGATGGCCATCAGGTCTATCTGATCCGCAAGGGCGGATAGCAAAAGGGCGGGATGCTTGCTCCCGCCCATTTCGCTTGCCTCAGTTGCCCAGCGACCACCAGCCGCGCCGTTTCGGCTTGGGTGGCTCTGCCGCCTGTGCGGGTTCCTCCGCAACGATTTCCAGAACGGATCCTGCCGCGGTGTCTTCGGCCTGCTGCGGAACCGTGGCGTCGTCATCCGCGCGTTCTCCTTCGTCCTCAGCCGTCTCCGGCTCGGCCGATGCCATCACGGGCTCGGCCGGTTCCGGGACCACTTCGGTTTCGGGTGCCTCGACGGGTTCCGGCGCAGGGGTGTCTACAGCCTCTTCGACAGGCGCGGCCTCATCATCCGGCACATGCGCCTCCGCTTCGGCCGCGGTCTCCTCCGCCACTACGGCCTCCGTCGTTTCGGCCAGTTCATCCTTTTTCTTGCGCCGTGGCGCGCGGCGCTTCTTGCGCTTGGGCGCCTCTTCTTCAGCGGTGGCTTCTGCAGGCTCCTCAGACACCGCTTCCGCCTGCGGCTCCTCGGTCGCGTCACTCTCGGACGGCTCAGCAGACGTTTCCGTTCCTTCCGTCACCTCCGGCGCGTCGCCATTGTTGCCGCCCTTCTTGCGCCGCCGACGGCGACGCTTGCGCTTGGGCTTCGCCTCTTCTTCGGTCGAAACGGGGTCTTCCGTGATGTCGTCCTCGTCGATCTGATCCATCAGCGCGGCATCGGCCGAAACCACCGGAGTTGCGGGTTCGGGCACCACACGGCTGGCTGTCTTGAACTTCTCCATCGAGAAGTCCGGGCTGACCAGATGCACGTCGCCTTCGATGCGTACCGAGAGGCCGTAACGCAGCTCGATCTGGGCGATGTGCTCGCGTTTCTGGTTCATCAGGAAGTTGGCGATCCCGACCGGGCAGCGCACCAGAACCTCGCGCGACCGGCGGCGTGTGCCCTCCTCCTCGATCTGACGCAGAATGCTGAGCGCCATGTTGTCGTCCGAACGGATCAGACCGGTTCCGTGGCAGGACGGGCACGGCTGGGTCGTCGCCTCGATCATGCCGGGGCGCAGACGCTGCCGGCTCATCTCCAGCAGGCCAAAGCCCGAGATCCGGCCGACCTGAATGCGCGCCCGGTCGGTCTTGAGCCGGTCCTTCAAACGTTTCTCGACCGCGGCGTTGTTCTTGCGCTCGTCCATGTCGATGAAATCGATGACGATCAGCCCGGCCAGGTCACGCAGACGCAGCTGGCGCGCCACCTCCTCGGCGGCCTCCAGGTTGGTCTTGAGCGCCGTTTCCTCGATCGAGCCTTCTTTTGTGGCCCGGCCCGAGTTCACGTCGATCGCCACCAGCGCCTCGGTCACGCCGATCACGATGTAGCCGCCGGACTTCAGTTGAACCGTCGGGTTGAACATCGAACTCAGATAGCTTTCGACCTGATACCGCGCGAACAGCGGCAGCGGGTCTTCATACCGTTTCACGTTCTTGGCGTGCGACGGCATGATCATCTTCATGAAGTCCTTGGCGATGCGATAACCGGCTTCGCCTTCGACCAGAACCTCCTCGATATCGCGGTTGTAGAGGTCGCGGATCGACCGTTTGATCAGATCGCCTTCTTCGTAGATCCGCGCAGGCGCGATGGATTTCAGGGTCAGTTCCCTGATCTGTTCCCACATGCGCTGCAGATATTCATAGTCGCGCTTGATCTCGGACTTGGTGCGCTTGGCGCCGGCGGTGCGGATGATCAGGCCGGCACCGGCCGGCACGTCGATCTCCGAGGCGATTTCCTTGAGCTTCTTGCGGTCGGCCGCATTGGTGATCTTGCGGCTGATGCCACCGCCCCGCGCGGTGTTGGGCATCAGAACGCAGTACCGGCCCGCCAGCGACAGATAGGTGGTCAGCGCCGCACCCTTGTTGCCGCGCTCTTCCTTGACGACCTGCACCAGCAGAACCTGGCGCACCTTGATGACTTCCTGGATCTTGTAGCGGCGCGGGCGCGGTTTGCGCGGCGGACGGATGTCGTCGCTGTCATCCTCTTCCGCGACCGACTCGATCGTGTCGTCCTTCTCGGCCGCGTCAAAGGCGGCTTCACCGTCCTCGTCGTCGGACTCGGGTGCATCCTCGCCGTCCCCTTCGCGGTCTTCGTCCAGAGTGTCCTCGGCTTCCGGCGCCTCGGCGGCGGCGATGTCTTCGCCCTCCGGCTGCTCGGGGGATTCGGCGGCGCCTTCTTCGGCCGAGTCATCCTCAAGCGTGTCCTCCGGTTCCTCGACCGGCGTCTCGGCGACCAGTTCCATGGGCGACGTGCCTTCGGGCACTTCGGCGTCCTCGTCCTCGTCGCCCAGATCGATGGTCTCCATGCCCGTGGGCTCCGAGGCCAGGTCCCTGGTCTCGACCGGATCGTTCGACTTCAGATCCTCAGCCTTGCTGCGCGACCGCGACCGACGCTTTTTGGGTTTGCTTTCCTCGGCCTCGTCCCGCGCCCTCATCGCCTCGGCATAGGCGCGCTCTTCTTCCATCAGCGCCTCGCGGTCGGCGACCGGGATCTGGTAGTAGTCCGGATGGATTTCGGAAAAGGCCAGAAACCCGTGCCGGTTCCCGCCATAATCCACAAAGGCCGCCTGCAGCGACGGTTCGACCCGTGTTACCTTTGCGAGATAGATGTTGCCGGCAAGCTGCCGTTTGTTTTCGGATTCAAAGTCGAATTCCTCGACCTTGTTGCCGTCCACCACCACGACGCGGGTTTCCTCCGCGTGGGTGGCATCGATAAGCATCTTCTTGGCCATGTGTCCTTCGTGCACCGCGCCAAAGGCGTTGTCCTACCCGATCCGGGCGGACGGGCGCTTTTGGGGTGGTGTCTTGTCAGGGCGATATCGGACGGCGCACGGCAGGGTGCGGCGCAATGGCCCCCTGCCCGTTCACTCAATCGTTGCGCGCGCGTCATCGCGGTTCTTCTCCGACAGACGCGGCCTGGCCGGCGCCTGCCCATTCATTCCTTTCACCCGATTGCCCGGGCGAAGGCATTCCAGCACCCCTGAAAAGGGGCTCAATCAGCCTGCATTGCCTCGTGGGGATCATCGCCATCCGCGGCAGTGCAGCGAAACTCAAAGATTCGGGGCTTAGGGGCGCAGAAACGGCCCGGCCCGTCCCGCCACAATAAATGCAGTCCGGTGGAAAAGACAATGGGCAAACTGCACGGCAACCCCGGCGCGCCCCGCCAAGCACTTCATCTGGCCCGAAATATCCCGGGGGTGAATTGGCCTGAAAGGCCAAGAGGGGGCTGGCCCCCTCCCCGCTACAGGTAGTCCGAGCGCTGCAACCCGTATTTGGCCATCTTCTCGTTCAGCGTCCGGCGCGGCAGGCACAGCTCCTCCATCACCGACGCGATCGACCCCTTGTGGCGCCGCATCGTGTTGTCGATCAGCATCCGCTCGAAGGCTTCCACATACTCCTTCAGCGGCTTGCCCTCGGTGGTCATCACCGGTTGCATCTCTTCATGATCCGACATCAAGAGCGACGCGATGGTTCCCGACCCGCGCCGCGACTGCAGCACCGCGCGTTCGGCGATGTTGATCAACTGGCGCACGTTGCCCGGCCACGGGGCCTGCAACAGCTGCGCAGCCTCCTGCGCGCTGACCTGGGGCGCATCACAGCCATATTCCTCGGCGAACTGCTCGCTCAGGCGGGTGAACAGGGTCAGAATGTCTTCTCCGCGCTGGCGCAGCGGCGGCATCGTGATCCGCAGCGCCGCCAGGCGATAAAACAGATCGGGGCGCAGCACGTCCTCGCTGGTCTTGCCCGCCTCCTGCAGGTTCGAGATGGCGACGATCCGCGTTTCGGCCGGCGTCCCCTGCTCGTTCATCACGCTCAGCAACCGTGCCTGCAGCGTATCGCTCAGCGCCTCGACATCTTCCAGAACCAGCGTTCCGCCGCGCGCCTCCTCGATGGCCGGAAGCTGGGTGTCCTCGGGCAGCATCGGGCCGAAAAGGCGCTTGGACAGGGCCTGTTCCTCCAGCGCGGCGCAGGAGACCAGAACGAATTTCTTGCCCGCACGGCTGCCCACCGCATGCAGCGCGTGGGCCACCAGCGTCTTGCCGGTGCCTGTCTCGCCGTCGATCAGCACGTGCCCGTCCGCCTGTCCGAGATCGAGGATATCCTCGCGCAGGCGTTCCATGACCGGGCTCGCGCCGATCAGCTTGTTCATGATCTGGGTGCCGCCCGACAGTTCCCGGCGCAGAGCGCGGTTGTCGAGCGTCAGGCGGCGCATGCTGCTGGCCCGTTTGGCCAGTTCCGACATGCGGTCCGGGTTGAACGGCTTTTCCAGGAAGTCGAAGGCACCGACGCGCATCGCCTCGACCGCCATCGGCACATCCCCGTGACCGGTGATCATGATGACCGGCAGGGTGCTGTCCGAGCCCATCAGCTTCTTGAGGAACTGAATCCCGTCCATGCCGGGCATCTTGATGTCCGAGATCACGATCCCCGGATAGTCCGGCCCCAGAACCTTGAGGGCCTCCTCGGCGCTTGCGAAGGTTTCCGTGTCATATCCTGACAGCGCCAGCCATTGGCTGATCGACTGGCGCATGTCCTGTTCGTCATCCACAATGGCGATCTTCATGGCCTGTGCCATAGTCATTCCTCGTCATTCGGCGGCCTCCAGGCCGTCCTTGTCCAAAATCGGCAGCTGCATCTCGAACACCGCGCCGCCGTGCTGCCCGTTGCGGGCCGTCAACCGTCCGCCGTGGTCGTTCACGATCCCGGACGAGATGGCAAGACCCAGACCGACCCCGTCGCCCGGCTGCTTGGTCGTGTAGAACGGCTCGAACAGGTTCTCGATATCCTCGATCCCGTGCCCGTTATCGCGCACCGTGAGAACCGCCATGTCCCCGGCCGCAAGGATGATTTCAACGTCCGGCTCAGGCACTGATTTGGTAGCGTCGAGCGCATTGCGCAAGAGGTTCACCATCACCTGCTCGATCCGCATCCGGTCGCCCATCACCAGGACCGGCTCTTCGGGCAGGATCTGGGTGATCTTGACATGCCGCTGACGCAGTTGCGGCTCCATCATCGACAGGGACGAGGCCAGCGCATCGCCAAGATTTACTGGGCTGAACGCATCTGCTCCCTTGCGCGCATAGGACTTCAGCTGGCGGGTGATCGCCCCCATCCGTTCGATCAGGCCATCGATGCGGCCAAAGCTGGCCAGGGCCTCCTCGGGACGGTTGCGCCGCAGTAAAAGCCGGGCGCCGGCCAGATAGGTCTTCATCGCAGCAAGCGGCTGGTTCAGTTCGTGACTCACCGCGGCCGACATCTCGCCCAGCGCGGCCAGTTTCGAGCTCTGCGCAAGGGTTTGTTCGGCCACTTCCAGGGTTTTCTGGACCCGTTCCCGTTCAGCAATTTCCCGCTGCAGCCTTGCGTTCAATGCGCGAAGCTCCGCCGACTCGCGTTGGAACAAGGCCATGCGCAGCGCCGTGCGGCGGCTCAGCGCATAGAAGGCCAGAGCCAGCAGAATCGCAAATCCCATGATCTCGAGCGCCAGAACGCTGTTCACCCGCTCGCGGATCGAGGAATAGGTGGTGAAGGATGTCATCTGCCAGCCGCGGAACGGGATGCGCGTTTCCATCCGCATCACGGCTTCACCCTGCAGATAGGCATCCGGAGGCAGCCCGGTCCAATCGGTCGTCGCCCGGATGGCGCGCTGAATCGCCGATTGGGGCGGCTGACGCAGCAGCGCCTCGTCCTCGTTCAGCCCGCGCCAGCGCGGCTCGGTGGACAGAATGATCGTGCCCGTGCTGTCGGCCACCATCACCGCATCCGAAATGCCTGCCCAGGCGCGTTCGAATTTCTGCAAGTCAACCTCGACGACGATGACGCCCAAGACCTCGGGTCCGGCATCGATTCGCCGGGAATAGGCAAAGCTGTATCCGCCGGCCTCGCGCGGGATCACCGAGAAAATCGTCGAGTTCGAGCGCAAAGCTTCCACGAAATAGGGCGAGCTGCGGTGTGTTTCGCCCAGCCGGTTGCGATCGGTCGCCGCGACCGAGCGGCCATCGCGGTCCAGCAGCATCAGGGACGCCGCGCCGATCTCCTCGACGAATGAAATCAGGCGCTGGGTGGACAGAGAGAAATCGTTCGACTGCAACGCCGCGATCAGGGTCGGATCGCGCGCCAGAAGCTGCGGCACGATGGCGTTTCGGCGCAACTCGCTCAGCAGGTTGCCGGAATAGAGCGCCAGCCGCAACTCGGCGCGGTTGCGGGTGCTTTCGGTGAACCGCTGGGTCAGCAGGTGGTTGGTGATCCAGACCGTAAAGACCGCAAGAACCAGCAGCGCCAGGATGACGGTGCGCAGACGCCACCCGATCGAACTGGATTGCACCCAGGACTCGGTCGCGGCGCTCTTCTTTCGGCCTTCGGAACTCATTTCCAGAAGCTACGCCGCCTTGTGCAGCGACTCAAGTCAAGCCGGCGTCAGAACGCCCGCCAGTGCGCGGAAGAGCGCCGCACCGTCCGTGCCGCCATGACCTGGATCGGCGGCGCGTTCGGGATGCGGCATCATTCCCAGAACCCTCCGGTTTTCCGACAGGATTCCGGCAATGTCGGCGCGCGAGCCGTTGGGATTCTCGCTATAGGTGAAGGCCACCCTGTCCTGATCGCGCAAGGCCGCAAGGGTGTCATCGTCGGCAAAGTAGTTGCCGTCGTGATGCGCGATCGGAATGTCGATCACGTCGCCCGCGTTGTACCCCTGCGTGAAGGCGCTGTCGCTGGTGGTCACTTTCAGCCCGACGGTCCGGCAGATGTACTTGAGGCCGGCATTGCGCAACAGCGCCCCTGGCAAAATCCCGGTCTCGGTCAGGATCTGGAACCCGTTGCAGATCCCCAGGGCATAACCGCCGCGTTCGGTATGTTCCACGACGGCCTTGCAGATCGGCGACTGTGCCGCAATGGCGCCGCAGCGCAGATAGTCGCCATAGGAAAACCCGCCGGGCACGCCGACGATATCGACACCTGCGGGCAGCGCCGCGTCCTTGTGCCAGACCATGTCCACCTGAAATCCCGCCCGTTCGAACGCCACCGCAAGGTCTCTATCGCAGTTCGATCCGGGAAAAACGACAACGGCTGCACGCATGGCGGCGTCTCCTAGTTTGCAAAATCGGTGATGACGGCCACGCCCGGAGGCGCGGGGCGGTCAAAGGCGGCAAGCTCGTCGCTTGCCTGGCTCAGGGCGATGGTTCGGGTCACGAGCGGGCCAAGTTCCACTTGCCCGCCTGCGATCAGGTTCAGAAGCGACGGGTAGCGCCAACTGGGCATGCCGCGGGTTCCGTGAATGGTCAACTGGCCGGCATAGAGCGCATCCATCGGCAGCGTCATTTGCGCATGATCGCCGGCTGGCATCCCGATCTGGACCATCCGGCCCAGTTTTCGCAGCGACCGCAGGGTGGCGACCGTTGTGGTTTCGATCCCCAGCGCCTCGATCGCCACATGCGCCCCGCCGCCGGTGATCTCTCGCACCGCACCCGGCGCGTCGGCGGTTTCGGCGTTCACGACCGCATCTGCGCCGAGCGCGCGGGCATAGTCCAGTTTTTCATCGCTGACATCCACGACCACGACGCGGGCACCAAGCGCCCGGCCCAGCAGCAGCGCCGAAATCCCGACGCCACCTCCACCGAACACGGCCAGCCACTCGCCCGGTCCGATCCGCGCCCGACCCACCAGCGCCTGCCAGGCCGTGGTCACACGACACCCCAGCGCCGCGGCGATTTCGGGCGCAAGCGTGTCGGGCAAGGCGGTCAGATTGGCATCGGCATGCGCCACGGCGATCAACTCGGCAAAGGCGCCGTCGCAGGTGAAACCGGGCACGACCTGGTCGGTGCAGACCGTCTGATTACCAGCCGCGCAGTCGCCGCAACGGCCGCACGCCAGGATGAAGGGCGCAATCACCCGGTCTCCGATCCGCCAGCGCGTCACGTCCCTGCCGACGGCGACCACTTCACCGCAGAATTCGTGGCCCGGCGTGATCGGCATGACGACATCCGGGTCCGACCCCGTCCAGGCGTGCCAGTCCGACCGGCACACGCCGCAGGCCAGCACCCGCAGCACCACGCTGTTGGCCTCCGGCTCAGGGTCCGGCACGGTCGTCAGGTCCAGCGGCTGACGGTAGGCGATCAGACGCGCGGCCCGCATGAGTCAGCCAAGCTCGATCTCGTAGCGTTCGATCACGGTATTCGCCAGCAGCTTTTCGCACATCTCGGCAACGTCCGCCTCGGTCGTGCCCTCGGCCAGTTCCAGGTCGATCACCTTGCCCTGCCGGACCCCTTCGACCTTGTCGAAACCCATGGCGCCCAAGGCGTGACGCACGGCCTCGCCCTGCGGATCGAGCACCCCGGTCTTGAGCATCACATGCACCCGTGCCTTCATTTCCTGCAACTCCACTATCGCCCGCCCCAAACCGGGCTTTTCCGTTGCGCGGGGGATACCCTGCTTCCCTCCCGTGAACAAGCCTTCGATGGCGGCACGGGCGGTCGTTCGCGGCGCAGGGATCCGGCCGCGCTAGCTGGATGGGGAGACCTGAAACGAGGTGGAGAGCCCCGGATACCGGGCGTCGATCGCGTCGAACACGCCGGTCAGCACCATTTCGATGGCGACCGCCACCAGAATGATGGCCATCACCCTCGTAATCACGCTGATCATCGTCGTTCCCAGAAACCGCGAGATGCGATCCGCAAAGATGAGGCCCAGGCCGACAAGAGCGCAGGCGATCAGAACGGCCGAACCCAACGTCACGATTTCGGCCCCGTCCGGCAGCATATGGGCGAAGACGATGGCGGTCGCGATGGTACCCGGACCAATCGTCAGGGGAATGGCAAGCGGTACGACGGCGATGTTGCCCTTGCCGGCGTGACCTTCGCTGACTGCCTCTCGATCGCCTTGGGAACGGTCCGAGGCGTTCAACATCGTCAACCCGACGCCCAGAATGACGATCCCGCCGGCGACACGGAACGACGGGATGTCAATTCCGAAGATCGCGAGAATCTCTTCTCCCACGCCGACTGCGATCAATGCGACGACCGTCACGGTTGCCGTCACGATCAACGCCACCCTGCGGCGCTCGGCCGCGGAATAGCCCTCGGTCATGCCGAGGAAGATCGGGATTCCGTACAGAGGATTGAAGATCGCCAGCAAAGCCGCGAGAAACTTGAGGAAAATCGCCTGATCGAAAAGCTCGCCCATGTCTTCCTGGCCTCCAGACGGCAGCATCCGTCCATCGTTGAACCAGGCCAGCCGTGCCGCGGATCATACTGCACCAAGCAGCCAAGAAAAGCCCGGTGCAAGCCGAACCTGAGACAAACGCGGGATACGCGACGACTTTCGGACCGGGCCGCAATTCACAAAGGCTCCGATGTCCCGCCCACGCGTGTACCGCCCACGCGCGCAAGGCAAGGCCATGGCGCGCCGCCCTCTGGCTCAGTTGATCAGGGTTGGCTTGGCCACCGCGCTCTTGGGCAGAACGCCAAGGCGGCGCGCGACTTCGGAATAGGCGTCCGTCAGATTGCCCAGATCACGGCGAAACACGTCCTTGTCAAGCTTCTGACCGGTTTCGATGTCCCACAGACGGCAGCTGTCAGGGCTGATCTCGTCCGCCACGATCAGCCGCTGGAAGTCGCCGTCATAGACGCGGCCGATCTCGATCTTGAAATCGATCAGCCGGATGCCCACGGCCAGCATCACGCCGCTCATGAAGTCGTTGACCCGCAGCGCCAGGCTCACGATGTCGTCCATGTCCTGCTGGCTGGCCCAGCCGAAGGCGGCGATATGCTCCTCGGTCACAAGCGGATCACCCAGCGCATCGTCCTTGTAGCAGTATTCGATGATCGGTCGCGGCAACTGGGTGCCTTCGGCGATTCCCAACCGTTTGGACAGCGATCCGGCCGCATAGTTGCGCACGATGACCTCCAGCGGAATGATCTCGCAGCTGCGCACAAGCTGTTCGCGCATATTAAGGCGGCGGATGAAATGGGTCGGGACGCCGATCTGGTTCAGGCCATTCATGAAGAATTCGCTCAGACGGTTGTTCAAAACGCCCTTGCCCTCGACCACGTCTTTCTTTTCGGCGTTGAAGGCCGTGGCGTCGTCCTTGAAATACTGAACGATGGTCCCCGGTTCCGGGCCTTCGTACAGGATCTTGGCCTTGCCTTCGTAGATTTTCTTGCGACGCGCCATGTGCGACCCTTTCAGACTGCGGCCAGGGATCGACTCCCTCAGCCTTGGCGCCCTCTTAAGCCAAGCCCCCCTTTCCCGCAAGTTCATGCGCCCCGAGAGGCTTTGTCACAGCGCAAACACCTTGCACCCGGCGTCGCGTATGGTCATATCATCAACAAAGACACCGTTACTGGAAGAGGCCCAACTCCGATGACCACGTTCGACGAACGCGAAAACGCCTTTGAAGCAAAATTCGCCCATGACGAGGAAATGCAGTTCAAGGCACAAGCCCGGTGTAACAAGTTGCTGGGCCTGTGGGCAGCAGAAAAGCTGGGCAAGACCGGAGACGAGGCCGCCGAATACGCCAAGGCGGTCGTGATTGCCGACTTCGAGGAAGCCGGCCACGAGGACGTTGTGCGCAAGGTCGCAGCCGATCTGGGCGACCTGTCGAGCCCGGATGAAATCCGCGCCAAGATGGCCGAGCTGTTGCCGCAGGCGAAGGCAGAGGTTCTGAGCGAGACCGGATAAGGCTCTGCTGGAAACCTCATGATCTTCATGAGTTTTATGAGTTTGATTTGACGCCCCGTTCGTGAGACACGGGGCGTCTCAGTTTTGGTCCCGGACCATGTTCAACGGATCCCATAGATGACGAACCCGCTTTCCGAACTTCTCGCGCGCAACGGCGTTCTGCTTGCCGACGGCGCCACTGGCACCAACCTTTTCAACATGGGGCTGCAATCCGGCGATGCTCCGGAATTGTGGAATACCGACGCCCCGGACAAGATTCGCGCGCTGTATCGCGGTTCGGTCGATGCGGGCAGCGATCTGTTTCTGACCAACACCTTCGGCGGCACCGCCGCCCGGCTGAAACTGCATGATGCGCAGGATCGGGTTCGTGAACTGAACCGCATCGGCGCCGAACTGGGACGAGAGGTTGCCGACGCCGCGGATCGCACGGTGATCGTTGCAGGCTCGGTCGGGCCGACGGGCGAGATCATGGAGCCGGTCGGCAGCCTGTCGCACGCCGCCGCGGTCGAGATGTTCCACGAACAGGCCGAGGGGCTGAAGGAAGGCGGCGCCGACGTGCTGTGGCTGGAAACCATCAGCGCGCCCGAAGAGTTCCGCGCCGCCGCCGAAGCCTTTGCCCTCGCCGACATGCCCTGGTGTGGCACCATGAGCTTCGACACCGCCGGCCGCACGATGATGGGCGTCACCTCGGCCGATCTGGCGCAGCTGGTCGAGACCCTGCCCAACCCGCCTATCGCCTTCGGCGCGAATTGCGGCACCGGCGCATCGGACATTCTCCGCACGGTTCTGGGGTTTGTCGCGCAGGGCACCGAAAGACCGGTGATCTCCAAAGGCAATGCGGGCATTCCGAAATACGTGGACGGCCATATCCACTATGACGGAACGCCGGAATTGATGGGACAGTATGCGGCCATGGCGCGCGATGCCGGCGCCAGGATCATCGGCGGCTGCTGCGGCACCATGCCCGACCATCTGCGCAAGATGCGCGAGGCCCTGGACACCACCGCCCCCGGTGATCGCCCGACGCTGGATCAGATTACGGCAGCGCTGGGTCCGTTCACCTCGGCCTCGGATGGAACCGGCGATGCCGAACCGGGCAGCGAGCGCCGCACGCGGCGCAGGCGGCGGGCCTGACCGGCAGTACCCCTACTGGCTGACCGGAGGCGCATCGAGCAGCGCACGCAGCTGCGCCACCGGAACCCCGAAATTCGAACCGCCGAATTCGGGAATGATCGCCGCATTCACCGCCACCACTTCGCCCTGCAGGTTCAGGACCGGGCCACCGCTACCCCCATGCGTGGTCTCGGCGTCATAGACCACGGCGGCGGCCGTCGTCTGCCCGACGATCCCGCGGCTGGACAGCGGCGACATGAGGCCCGCCTCGGACAGGCGCGCCGCGACCTGCCAGAACCCGGTTTCCCCCCGCTCTCGCAACTCTTCGACGAAAGCCTCGCCGGATTGCGCCAGCAGCGACATCAAGCCAGTGGGATAGCCCATGACCAGGATTTCCTGTCCCGGCGCGGGCGGCGCATCTGCCAGCGCGATGCCGGCGGGCAGCGTCGTGTCGTCGGCCGGCACCAGCAGCGCCAGATCCGCCGTATCGCTGACGGACTGGCTCGCCAGGTCGATCGGGCCGATGCCACCGGGAAAATAGGCGACAAAACGGATCATGACCGGCTCCATCACCTCGCCGCCCATACGCACGCCCGGCTCGTCATCCCAGGGCACGGCCACGTGACGGTTGGTCACGATCACGCCGTGGTCGCGCAGCACGAACCCGGTGCCGTTGAACTGAACCTCGGCCACGGGCCCGTTCCCGTCGAGCGAGAGCATCGGCTGCCCGTTGGGCAAACGTATGGGCACATCATCGGCATCCACCACCTGGCGCAGCATCCGGCCGCTGTCGCGGTGACGCAGCCCGTACCCGCCCTGAAGGAACCCCACCGAAGCCGCTGCCTCGCGCACCACGCGCATGGCGGCGCCCGACCGCGCCTCGAGCGTCTGTAGCCGCTCGGTATTGACGGACAGCCGGTTGCGCAGCTCCTCCTGCAAGGCCGCAAGGTCGCCGGGGCGGATGGCCTCGCGCTGCGCCTCGTTCAGGGCGGCCGCCACCGAATCGATCTGCAACTGGCCGCTTTCGAGCTGCGCGCGAAGCGTAACATCCGCCCGGAACTGCAGAACCACCGCAACCGTCAGCGCCGCCAGCGCCGCCAGAACGCCCGCACGGAACAGGAGCGTCGTATCGGTGGCAATCCGGCGCACCGCACCCGCGACCGCCCGGCTGGCTCGGCTCAACAGAGGCCGCCGACTGGTACGCAGATAGCACAGTGCATCGTCGAGGATTTCTCCGAAGGTGCTCTTGGGCCGGGTCCGGTCATCGTAGACCCGAAACCGGGACAGCGGCCCGGTCTCGCCGAACTCGATCATGTCGCCCTGTTTCAGAGCGCAATCACGCACTTGCTCCCGGTTGACCCAGATCCGGGCATCCGCCGCTTCGACCGAGAATCGATCGCCATCGCGGAGAACGCGCGCGGCGAACACGCCATCCGGCAGTTGTGCGCCCGGAGGCAGAACCCGCAGGGTTCCCGCCTCGTCCAGCCAGATGTCCATGGCATCGGCGGTGATCCAGGAATAGTGGCCGCGATTCCGTCCCGTGAGGTGTTCCAGAACCGCAGCGCAGGGGCTGGGCGTCGGAGCGGTCATGCTCCGATCATGACGCCGCACCGCCCCCGTGTGTCAATGGGTCAGCGCCCCTCGAACCGCGCCGGACGCTTTTCCAGGAACGCCACGACACCCTCGGCAAAGTCGCGGGTGCGGCCACATTCGCCCTGCAGATGGGCTTCGGCCGCCAGCTGTTCGGTCAGGCTTTTTCCATAGGTGCCGCGGATCGCCTTCTTGATCGCGGCAAATCCTGCGGTGGGACCGTTCGCAAGATAGGCCGCGCGTTTGCGCCAATGCTCCTCGAAGGCGTCGTCGGCAACCGCTTCCCAGATCAATCCCCAATCATCCGCCTGCCGGGCGCTGATCTTGTCGGCAAACAGCGCCGCGCCCATGGCCTTGGCAAACCCCATCTGGCGCGGCATGAACCAGGTGCCGCCCGCATCGGGCATCAGCCCGATCCGGGCAAAAGCCTGCAGAAAATAGGCGCTTTCGGTCGCGATCACCACATCGGCGCAGAGCGCCAGGTTGGCCCCCGCCCCCGCCGCCGGACCATTCACCGCCGCGATCGTCGGCACCGGACAGTCATAGACCGACTCCAGCATGGGCTCATATTCGTCCCGAAGCGCCCGCTCCAGGTCGATCTTGCCGGTGCTGGAGGCGTCGCCCAGATCCTGGCCCGTGCAGAACGCGCCCCCCGCGCCGGTCAGCACGATGGCGCGGGCGTTGCGGGCGCCGTGCTTCATGGCATGCGTGATCTCGGCGCGCATCTGGGTGGTCAGCGCGTTCATCTTTTCCGGCCGGTCCAGCGTCAGAACGGCCAGATTGTCGGTGATGTCGAATGTGATCGTTTCGTACTGCATGAAGATGCCCCTCGCCCGCGTTCCGCTTCGACGCAAATTGGCGCAAGCCGACCAGCAGGAAAAGCGAAACCGCGCGTCACTCTTCCAGAATTCGGCGCAAGCGTTCCTTTTCCTCTTCGCTCAAGGCCGCTTCGGCGGCGGCGGTCCGGCTGGCCGAGCGGTTGCGGACAAATCGCCATCCCACAAAACCGGCCGCCAGCAGCATCGCCGGCCCCGCCAGCCACAGCATCCAGTTCGCGCCCGTGGCCGTCGGCTTCAGAAGGACGTATTCGCCATAGCGGGCCACGATGAAGTCGATCGCCTCTTCATCCGTGTCCCCGGCCACCAGGCGCTCGCGCACCAGGATTCGCAGATCACGCGCCAGTTCGGCATTGCTGTCGTCGATGCTTTCGTTGCGGCAGACCAGACAGCGCAACTCCTTGCTGAGTTCGCGCGCCCGTTCTTCCAGCACCGGATCGTCCAGCACTTCGTCGGGTTGCACGGCCCAAACCGGCGCGGCCAGCAACAGCAGGGTCACAAGCAGCCTTTTCATTCCGCCGGCACTCCCCCGCTCGGCGCCTTGCGCGCACCGGCGGCGACGCGGAACCGACGGTCCGAAAGGCTCAGAAACCCGCCCAGCGCCATCAGGATGGATCCGCCCCAGATCCAGTTGGCGAAGGGTTTGATATAGGTGCGCATGGTCCAGCTGCCGTCCTGTTGGCGGTCGCCGATCACCACATAAACGTCCCTAAGAATGCGATAGTCGATGGCGGCCTCGGTCGTGGGCATGCGCGCCACCGGATAGTCGCGTTTTTCTGGATAGAGCGTGTCCACCGGACGGCCGTTTTTTTCGAGCGTCACGGTGCCCATCGTCGAGAAATAGTTCGGCCCTTCAACCCGCCGTACCTCTTCGAGAGTCAGGGTGAACCCGCCCACGTCAAACGACTCGCCCAGACGCGCGACGCGGATATCCTCGACTTCCCACGCCAGGAGCCCGGCAACGGCGAACATGGTCACACCCAGTCCGGTATGGGCGACCGCCTTGCCCCAGTCGGCCCGCGGCAAGCGCATCAGGCGCGCGAAGCTGCGCGACTTGCCGGTACGGCTCCAAAGATCGATGACCGCGCCAAAGGTGACCCAGGCGCCCAGGAACAGCCCCACCGGCCCCAATGCGCTGCGCCCGGTCTGCATGGCCCAGACCAGCAGAGCCAGCGCCAGCGCCAGCCCAAAGGCATAGCGCAACGACCAGGCAACCCGTCCCAACCGGCCGCGCTTCCACGGTAGCATCGACCCCAGCGGCAGTGCCAACCCCAATGCGACCATGAACGGCGTGAATGCCGCGTTGAAGAACGGCGCACCGACCGACAGTTTGCGGTCGAACGCCATCTCGGCCACGATTGGCCAGAGAGTGCCGAAGAAAACCACGAAACAGCTCACCGCCAGCAGCACGTTGTTCACCACCAGCGCGCTTTCGCGGCTGACGAGCCCGAACACGCCCTTGGCTTCCATCGCCTGAGCACGAGCCGCAAACAGCGTCAGCGCGCCGCCGATGAAGAACGCGAGAATGGCCAGGATGAACACGCCGCGCTCCGGATCGGTGGCGAAGGCGTGAACCGAGGTCAGGATGCCGGACCGGACGATGAAGGTTCCGATCAGCGAGAACCCGAACGCGATGATGGCCAGCAGGATGGTCCAGCTTTTCAGCGCCTCGCGCTTTTCCACCACGATCGCCGAATGCAGCAGCGCCGCCGCCAGCAGCCACGGCATGAACGACGCGTTCTCGACCGGATCCCAGAACCAGAACCCGCCCCACCCGAGTTCATAGTAGGCCCACCAGGATCCCAGCGCGATGCCGATGGTCAGAAACACCCACGCGGCCAGCGTCCAGGGTCGCACCCAACGGGCCCAGGCCGCGTCGACGCGCCCCTCGATCAGGGCGGCGACGGCAAAGCTGAACGCCATGCTGAGACCCACATAGCCCAGATAGAGAAAGGGCGGGTGCAAAGCCAGTCCCGGATCCTGCAGCAGCGGGTTCAGATCCTGACCGTCGAAAGGCGCCACGATCAGACGCTGGAACGGGTTGGATGTGAACAGGATGAAGGCAAAGAACGCGACCGCGATGGCCGACTGAACGGCCAGAACCCGGGCCTTGAGGGTTGGCGGCAGCCCGCCCCCGAACCAGGCGGCCATGGCTCCGAACAGGGTAACGATGAGAACCCAGAGCAGCATCGACCCTTCGTGGTTGCCCCACGTGCCGCTGATCTTGTAGATCATCGGCTTGGCCGAGTGGCTGTTCTGCACCACGAGGCGCAATGAGAAATCCGAGGTGACGAAGGCCCAGACAAGCGCTCCGAAGGCAAAGGCCGTCAACAGGAATTGCGCCATGGCGGCGGGCTCTGCCATCGCCATCCAGCCCGACCAGCGTTTATGCGCACCGATCAGCGGGATGACGGATTGCAGGATCGCCACCATGAAGGCGAGGACCAGGGCAAAGTGACCGAGTTCAGTAATCATGCCCCGAGGTATAATGCGCCACCGGGGCGGGTTCCAATCACTTTCGTTCGCCCCCCGCGCACATAGTGTCGCGGCTCACCACTGTCGAAGCTTGCGCCAGTGCTCCAGCGCCGGATTGTCTTCGTGGTCCACTGCGTCAGGAATTGCCGCCGCATCGCCGCCCGGGTCGGCGGCACCGGGGTTGTCGGTGCGCAACGATTTCAACGCCGCCACATTGTCCATCACCAGCGGGGCGCGGGCGACGACACCGGCGATTTCTTTCTGGAAGTCCTGGGACTTGGCTTGATGCCGCGCGCCGAAATAGAAGGATACGATGACGCCCAGCAGCCACCACAGCGGCTCGGGCACCAGCGCGATGCCCTGCATGCGTTCCGCAAACCATAGCGGATCCACCATCGCCGCGGTGAACAGACCCAAGGTGGCCAAGGCCATGGCCGGGCGCGGCAACCGGTTCAGCCCATCCATGAATCGGTCGAATCGGCCCTTTCGGGACACGGCGAATTCTGCGCCGAACTGCGCCATTGCCTGGGCGCGCGCGGCGGCCACCCGTCCGGCCTGCGCTTCGGCATTCTCGCGAAACACCTCGGCGGTTTCGATGACCGCGTTTCTGCCGTTGCCGAACAGCAGACCAAAAAGCGTTGAAATCAGCCCCATGCCGCGACCCTCTGCTGGAATGCGTCGTCATCGAGGTGGTAGCGCGGCGAGATGAAATCCTCCGCCCTCCGGATCCACCCCCCCTTGCCACCGGCGCGCGTGCGCACGTACTTGCGGGACGCGGGTCGCCGATCGGCCAGGCGAAAGTAGAAGTTGCGCCGCGCGATCCCGTAGGCGTCCCGCAACACGACGGGATCGGGCCGGCCCGCAGCCTGCGCGGCCGCCACGGTCTGTGGTCCGATCACCCCGTCCACCACGATGTCGAACCCCATGTCGCGCAGGAGTTTCTGCAAAATCCGGACGGCCTGCGCACCGGCATTAACATACATGTCAAAAAGCGGAGCCCACAAGGATTCGGGCAATTCTCCGATCCGGGGTCGCCTGAAATAGTGTTCCAGAAAGATTTCGACCGCTTGTGGGCGTTGCAACGCTTTCACGTCGGCCTCGTCAACCTGCCCGTCCCCGGTCAGGTCCAGCCCCAACCGACGCAAGGTGTGGATCGTCACACCATGTTTCGTCGCTCCGCCCGGATCGTCCGGATCATCGACAAACCCACCCTCGCGCGCCACGATTTCTTCGGCAAACTGTTTGACCGACTGCATGTCCGAACCCTCCGCATAGGTGCGGAAACGCTCCGTCAGACCGGTTAACATCGCCAAAGCAGAAGGAGCGCTGCAAGTGCAACGCCCGCTTCACTGCGAAAAACAGAAGACGGGTATGGCCCCGGCAGGCGGTGGTCAGCTTTCGCCGGGTTCCTTGTAGACGCCCTGTTCCTTCAGCGCGTCCATCACCTCTTTCGGCATGTAGGTTTCGTCGTGTTTCGCAAGTATTTCAGTGGCTTCAAAGACACCGTTCACGTAACGCCCGGTGCCGACCATACCCTGGTTCTCGGCAAAGAGATCCGGCAGGACGCCGGTATAGACGACTGGCACGCTCTCGCCGCCATCGGTCACGGAAAAGCGCACGGTCTCTCCCTGCCCGCGCACCAAAGAGCCCTCTTCGACCAGACCTCCGATCCGGAACACCTCTGTCGGTTCGGGCGGTTCGGCGATGATCTGGCTCGGCGCACGGAAGAAGTTGATGCCGTCGCGCATGGCATAGCCTATCAACCCGGTCGCAAGGACCAGGGCCACGATGGCCACCAGGATTACTTGAATGCGACGCCGTTTCTTGAGCGATTTCATGTCGTCCTCACGGGAACAGAGGGGCCATCATGAGCCCCGTCGTTTCGGTTTCACCTAACATCAGGTTTGCATTCTGCAAGGCCTGGCCGCTGCTACCTTTCGTCAGGTTGTCCAGTGCACCCACCACGATGGCGCGTCTTTCGATCCGGTCGCCGGCCACGCCCAGATGGCAGTAGTTCGAGCCGCGCACATGATGGGTCGAAGGTGTCTCTCCATAGGGCAGGACATGAACGAAGGGTTCGGCCTCGTAGGCCTGGCACAGCGTTTCATAGACGCTGCGCGGGTCGCCCTTGACATAGGAAGTTGCCAGAATGCCGCGATTGGCGGGGATCAGGTGCGGCGTGAACTGCACGTGCACCGTCTGCCCGGCCAGTTTCGAGAACTCCTGGTCGAACTCGCCCAGATGCCGATGCGTGCCGCCGATGGCATAAGCATGGTAGCCCTCGCTCAACTCGGCATGGAGCAGGTTTTCCTTCAGCGACCGCCCCGCCCCCGACACCGCGCATTTCAGGTCGAGGATGATATCGTCCAGATCGATCACGCCCGCAGATATCAACGGGCGCAGCACATATTGCCCGGTGGCCGCGTTGCAGCCGGTTCCGGCCACCAGCCGCGCGGCCCGGATTTCGTCGCGATAGAACTCGGTGAGGCCATAGACCGCCTCTTTCTGGTGTTCCAGCGCGACGTGGGGGTTGCCGTACCATTTCTGGTAGGCTTCAGGATCCTGCAGCCGGAAGTCGGCGGACAAGTCGATGATCCGCAGGGTCTTTGGCAGGGCGCGGATCACTTCCTGGCTGGTCTTGTGCGGCAGCGCGCAGAAACAGAGATCGACCCGCGCAAAGTCGATGTCCTCGATCCGGCACAAATCCGGCAGGTCCAGATGCCGCAGATGTGGAAAGACCTGCGCCATGGACTGGCCCGCCTTGCGTTCGGCGGCCAGCGCAACGATCTCAAGGTTCGGGTGCCCGGCAATGAGCCGCACCAGTTCCGCGCCGGTATAACCCGAAGCGCCCAGGATTGCGATCTTGTGGGTCATATCAGACCTCTTCCTTCGTATGTCACTTGTCTTGACCGCCCGTGTGACGGTCAGGGGAATAGAAAATGGGGTGGGAACCGTCCTTGACCGAAGTCAGGCGGCCTCAAAGGCGATCCGTCGTCGGAGGAACTGCGTCGCCCGGTCGGAGACCTTTCCGGGTTGCCCGGTGGTCAGATACCCGCCGGGACCGTTGCCCAGCATGTTGGGATGGCGTTGCAGATAGTCCGCCAGGCTGTCGGCCACCAGCGCGCCCTGGCTGAACACCTTGACCTCGGCGCCCAGCGCCGCCTGAAAGGCGTCTTCGACCAGCGGATAGTGGGTGCAGCCCAGGACTGCCGCCTCGGGATGCGGCATCTTGCGTTTGAGCGCATCCACATGCGACCGAACCAGCGCCTCGGCGAGGATCATGTCTCCTTCCTCGATGGCATCCACCACCCCGCCGCAGCTTTGCGCCTCGACATCCACGCCGATGGCCCGGAAGGCCAGTTCGCGCTGGAACGCGCGGCTTGCGACGGTGGCCGGGGTGGCGAACAGCGCCACATGCTTGACCGCAACCTCGCGCGGGGGCGAGTTGTCGCCCCATTGCCGCTCGGTCAGGGCCTCGATCAGCGGCACGAACACGCCCAGCACGCGCTTGCCGGTCGGCACGCCGGCCTCCTGCATCCGGCGCAGCGCGGCGGCGCTGGCGGTGTTGCAGGCCAGAATCACCAGATCACAGCCGCGATCCCACAGATCCTGCACCGCCTTGCGGGTCAGCTGATGGATATCGTCGGCATCCCGAACGCCGTAAGGCGCGTGCGCGCTGTCGGCGTAATACAGGAAATCCACGTCCGGCAGACGTTTCTGCGCGGCGTCCAGGACGGTCAGTCCGCCCAGACCTGAGTCAAAGATACCTACTGCCATGTGCCCCTTCAGGCGCGATGCCGTTCCTCGAATTCATAGCCGTAGTCATAGGACTTCAACGGCTTCGGGGACAGCTCATACGTGGCTTTGCGCAGAAAATCCATCATCCTGCGCGAATCCCTCGACAACGGGTCCAGCACGTCGCGTCCGATGGGTTTGCCGACGACGATCCTGACGGGGGTATCGACACGCTTCTTGAACTCCTTGATCAGAAGCCCCATCCGCAACGTGTAGTGCAGATGGCTTGCAATCTGGAACAGGCGCGACGTGTGACCATCAAAAAACACGGGCACCACCGTCGCCCGCGACTTTCCGATCATGCGCGCGGTGAATCCGCGCCAGCCGGGATCCATGGGATGCGAGAAAGGCTTGGCCGCGGTGCTGACGGTTCCGCCCGGGAAGATGCCGATTGCGCCACCCTGCCCCAGATAGTCGAGCGCGGTCTTGCGGGTTTCCAGATTCAGCTTCATCGCCTCCTTGGTCTCGTCGAACGAGATCGGCAGGATGATGCGGTTCAGATCCTCGGCCTTGCGGAAGACGCGATGGGCCAGAATGCGGAAATCGCCGCGGGTCTGCGACAGTATATACCCCATCATCAGCCCGTCGAGGATGCCGTAGGGATGATTCGCGATCAGGATCAGCGGACCGTCCTTCGGGATGTTCGACAGCGATCCGCCCATCACATCCAGCGTCAGACCATACCGTTCGGCCATCACGGCCCAGAAGTCGCGGCCGTTGGCGACTTCTTTCTCATAGCCATCGGCCCGCTTGATCAGACGCAATCGGCCGGTGGTGTTCTCCATCAGCTTGATGACGAGCCTGCCGCTCTTGGTTTCCGCGGAATAGGCGTAGGTTATGTCACGTGCAACATGTCGGCGCGACGGCATGCGAGTCTCCGAATTGGTGCCTGCTAAATAGGGGCAGGCAACAATTTTGCATAGCTTTCGTGACGCGCATGTGACGAATTATTCCGCAGCCTTCCTGATCTCCGGCCCGCCCTGGCGAATGACCGCCAGAAGCTCCTCGCGCCGTTTCGCGGCCTTGCCCTCGTTGGCCGCCTTCACCGGACCAAAACCGCGAATGTCGAGCGGCAGTTGCGCCAGGGCAATGATCGCGTCGCGCGTTCCGGAGGCGAGTTTCGGCAGAACCTCCTTCATGTCCTTCTCATATTGCCGGATCAGCGCGCGCTCCATCCTGCGCTCGGCGCTGTAGCCGAAGACGTCGAACGGCGTGCCGCGCAACCCCTTCAATCGCGACAGAAGCTTGAGCGGCCCAAGCATCCACTCGCCGAATTGCCGTTTCCTCGGACGCCCGTCCGGCCCCGTCCCGCCAAGAATCGGAGGAGCGAGGTGGAAGGTCATCTTCATTTCGCCATCGAATTCGGCCTCTGCCTTGTCGCGGCTCGACAACAGCAGCCGTGCGACCTCGTATTCGTCCTTGTAGGACAGCAGCTTGTGATACCCCTTGGCGACAGCCTCCTTCAGGGCCGCATCCTCGATCCCGTCCAGCATCCGGCGATACCGCTTGGCGAGCCGCTTGCCCTGATAGGCGACCAGATGGTCGGTACGGAACGCGATTTTTTCGTCCGGGGTTTTCGGCAGTTCCGCGACGTTCGGTTTCAGGATTGCGGCCACCTCGTCGGGGTGCAGCACCGCCCAGCGTCCGACTTCGAACGCACGCTTGTTGCGCTCCACCGCGGCGCCGTTCAATTCGATGGCCTGCAGGATCGCCTCGTGGCTGATCGGCAGCAGGCCCCGCTGCCAGGCGGCGCCAAAGACCATCATGTTGGAATAGATCGAGTCGCCCATCACCATCCGCGCCAGGTCGGTGGCGTCGAAAAGGTCCAGCTTGTCCTTCAGCCGCGCCTCCAGCGCCAGCGAAAGCTGGTCGGCGGGGATTCGGAATTCGGTGTCGCGGGTGAAATCCCCGGTGATGATCTCGTGGCTGTTCACGACGCCCCCGGTCTTGCCGGTCTGGGTCAGGCCCAGCGTCTTGGCGCCCGCCGACACGACCAGATCGCCACCGATCAGGGCGTGGGCCTCGCCGGTCGCCACCCGGATGGCGCTGATGTCCTCGGGCCGGTTCGCCAGACGGCAGTGGATATGCACCGCCCCGCCCTTTTGGGCCAGGCCGGCCATCTCCATCATGCCTGCGCCCTTGCCGTCGATCTGCGCCGCCTGGGCCAGAACCGCACCGATGGTCACGACGCCGGTGCCGCCGACACCGGTGATGACCACGTTGTGAGTGCCGTCGATCTGCGGCAAGTCCGGGCTCGGCAGGTGTGGAATGTCGATCTCGGTCGTCGCCTCCTTGCGGATCTTGGCCCCTTCGAGCGTGACGAAAGACGGGCAGAAGCCTTTCAGGCAGGAAAAATCCTTGTTGCAGCTGGACTGGTCGATGGCCCGCTTGCGGCCCAGTTCGGTTTCCTTGGGCACGATCGAGACGCAGTTCGACTGCACCCCGCAATCGCCGCAGCCCTCGCAGACATCCGTGTTGATGAAAACCCGCTTGTCCGGATCCGGAAAGGTGCCGCGCTTGCGCCGGCGGCGCTTCTCGGCGGCGCAGGTCTGGATGTAGACGATGGCGGACACGCCTTCGATCTCGCGGAATTTCTTCTGCACGTCCATCAATACGGCGCGCTCGTGCGTTGCCACGCCGGACGGCAGCGCCTTGAAGTTCACGTCCTCCTTTTCGTCATAGACGACCGCGATGTGCCGGACGCCCATGGCATCCAGTTCCCGCACGATGCGCTCGGCGGTCAGGCCGCCCTCGTTGGTTTGGCCACCGGTCATCGCGACTGCGTCGTTGAACAGGATCTTGAAGGTGATGTTGGTGCCCGCCGCCAGCGCCGCCCGGATCGCCTGCACTCCCGAGTGGTTGTAGGTACCGTCGCCCAGGTTCTGGAACACATGCTTGGTGGTCGAAAACGGCGCCTCGCCGATCCAGTTGGCGCCCTCGCCGCCCATCTGGGTGAACCCGGTCGTGTTGCGGTCCATCCACTGCACCATGTAGTGGCACCCGATTCCGGCATAGGCCCGGCTGCCGTCCGGCAGCTTGGTCGAGCTGTTGTGCGGGCACCCGGAACAGAAATACGGCAGGCGCGCGGCGATTTCCTGCGCGTTGTCGGCACGGCGCGCATCGGCAAGCTTGGCCAGGCCGGCCCGGATTCCGTCGGTGTCGTGGCCTTCTTCGATCAGGATCTCGCCGATCCTTTCGGCAATCATCACCGGGTCCAGCGCGCCGCGGGTCGGGAACAGCTCATCGCGGTGCATGGTCCCGGCCCCGCCCTTGTACCAGCCATAGACGCGGCGCCCGCGGCGGTCGTCGAAAATCGCTTCCTTGACCTGCACCTCGATCAGCTTGCGCTTTTCCTCGACGATGATGATCAGATCGAGTCCTTCGGCCCAGTCGTGGAACCCCTTCATGTCCAGCGGGAAGGTCTGGCCGATCTTGTAGGTGGTGATGCCCAACCGCTCGGCCTCGGCCTCGTCGATATGCAAAAGCGACATGGCGTGGACGAGATCCAGCCAGTTCTTGCCCGCCGCCGCGATGCCGATCTTGGCGCCGGGCTTGCCCCACATGCGCTTGTCCATCTTGTTGGCGTGCGAGAACACCTCGGCCGCGAAACGCTTGAAATCGATGATCCGCGCCTCTTGCGCGTGCGGGGTGTCGCCCAAGCGGATGTTCAGACCGCCTTCGGGCATGTCGAATTCCGGCACGACCAGTTGCATCCGTTCGGGCCGCCCATCCACGACCGAGGTCACTTCGATCGTGTCCTTCATCGTCTTGAGACCCACCCAAAGGCCCGCAAACCGGCTGAGCGCGAATCCGTAAATCCCGTAGTCCAGGATTTCCTGCACCCCGGCCGGGCTGACCACCGGCATGTACATGTCAACCAGAGACCATTCCGATTGGTGCAGCACGGTCGAGCTTTCGCCGGTGTGGTCATCCCCCATCGCCATCAGCACGCCGCCATGCTGCGCGGTGCCCGCCATGTTCGCATGGCGCATCACGTCGCCCGAACGGTCCACGCCGGGGCCCTTGCCGTACCAGAGCCCGAAGACGCCGTCATACTTGCCGTCGCCCCGCAGCCCGGCCTGCTGACTGCCCCAAAGCGCAGTGGCCGCCAGATCCTCGTTCAGCCCGTACTGGAACAGGATGTCGTTTTCAACGAGCTGTTTCTGAGCCCGGCTCATCTGCAGATCCACGGCACCCAGCGGCGAACCGCGATACCCGGTGACCAGACCGCCGGTATTCAGGCCCGCCTGCCGGTCGCGTTCCTTCTGCATCAGCATCAGACGCACCAGCGCCTGGGTTCCGTTCAGCAGAACCGGGCTCTTGTTCAGATCGAAGCGGTCGTTCAGCGATATTTTCGGCTGACTCATCTGACGTCTCCCCTCGTCAGGCTAGTGTGCGATAAATTGCCTCAATATTAGGTCATAATTTCTGACCTGTATAGGCATATTTTGTTGTTTTCGTTTCGTCACCCTCGTTTGAATGTGGAAATTGTTACCTCTTTCATATAGGGCTGCTGGCTCATAACGAAAGTTGCGGCGATGGATTGGGACAAGCTCAGAATCTTTCACGCGGTTGCCGACGCGGGCAGCCTCACCCATGCGGGCGACAAGCTGAATCTCTCGCAATCCGCGGTCAGCCGGCAGATCCGCGCGCTTGAGGAATCGCTGAATTCCACCCTGTTTCACCGCCATGCACGCGGGCTGATTCTGACGGAACAGGGCGAATTGCTGTTCGACGCCACCTCCGCCATGACCAAGCGGCTCGATGCCGCCGCCGCCCGTATCCGAGACAGCGAAGAAGAAGTGTTCGGCGAGCTTCGCGTGACCACGACATTCGGCTTCGGCACCTTGTGGCTGGCGCCGCGCCTGCCGAAACTCTACGAGAAGTTTCCCGAACTGAACATCGATCTGATGCTGGAAGAACGTGTACTCGACCTGCCGATGCGCGAGGCGGACGTGGCGATCCGGATGAAGGAACCCAGCCAGGCCGATCTCGTGCGCAAACGCCTGATGACAGTGCAGATTCAGCTCTATGCAACTTCCGAATACCTGATCGCCAAGGACGGGCCGCCCGAAACCCTCGACGACATCAAGCACCACCGCCTGATCTGCCAGAGCCCCTCCTCGGCCCAGGTCGGTGCCGGCGCGTCACTGGTCCAGCACTTGATGACCTACAATCCCGGCTCTCTGCTGACGGTGAACAACTATTTCGGCGTATTGCAAGGCGTCCTGCACAATCTCGGCATCGGCGTGCTCCCCGACTACGTGACCGAGGATTTTCCCGATCTCGTGCGCGTCCTGCCCGACATCGAAAGCGCCGATGTGCCGGTCTACCTCGCCTATCCCGAAGAACTCCGGCACTCGCAGCGCATCGCGGCGTTCCGGGACTTCGTTCAAGACGAGATCATCGCCCACCGCAAACACTTGAGACAGATGGGAAAACTCTAGCTATGCGCGCAGGTCATATCGGACTTGAACTGAGCGCACCCTAGTTTTTCTTGAACGCACCGGAACTGAACCCTAAATGAGCACTCGAAGGCGATGATGCTGAAACGCTCATCATCTTCATACCTCCCTGTTGGACTTCGGCCGAGCTTAGTGCTCGGCCTTTTTTTGTCTCGCCCTCTGTGCGAGGGGGCGCCTGCCCCGGGGGAAAGTTCTGGAAAATTGATCTCACGCCCTTATGATCGCGGAAAACAAACACATTTCCGATGTCGAGGGCGCATTGATGTTCCACCTACTCCGCCTTTTCACGGCCGCCGTGCTGCTGGCACTGATGGCCTCCATCTCGGTCGCACAGGAAAGCGCGGAATCGTCGTCAGGTGCGGTCGCGGCTCCGGTCGTCCCCGAAGATCTCACGCCCGAACAGGTTGACGACCTGGTGGCGCGGATGTCCGACGATCAGGTGCGCGCCCTGTTGCTGGAGCGTCTCGACGCGGTTGCGGCACAAGACAGCGAAGCTCAACAGTCCCGACGGGGCTTTGTCGCCTCCTTGACCGATACCGCCAATGCCATGATCGCATCCTGGCTGGATGTCATCCGCAAAGTCCCCACCCTCGTCACCAAACAGATCGAGGCGTTCGCCAATTTCGGGGCCGCCTTCGGAGCCGCCGGTCTGGCCACCTTGTTCGGTTACACCTTGCTGGCCCTTGCCATCGGCTATGCCGCCGAAAAGGCAGTCGGTCTCTGGACCAGGCGCTGGACTCGGGCCGAGCCGGGCGACGCCAATACCGACCTGCGCGGCGCCGTGACCTTTCTGTTTCGCCGCTTCTGCCGCGAGTTGCTGGGTCTGATCGTGTTCTACTACGTGCTGGTCTTCGTGGGCCGGCGCCTGCTGGACGAACAGCAGATCGCGCAGGTCGCGCCGTTTGTGTTCTACCTGATCTGGATTCCGCGGGTGGGAGCCGCGATATCCCGGTTCGTGCTGGCGCCAGAACGGTCGTCCCTGCGACTGGTGAACGTGAATGACCATTGGGCCAAGTATTTGCACCGCAACCTGATCGGGCTCTTCCTGCTGATCGGGTTCACCTTGTTCATCATCCGGTTCAACACGCTCAACGGCGTGCCGATGGAAGAAACGCGGATCGGTTTCTGGCTGAACACCTCGATCCACATCTACATCGCGCTGATCGCCTGGACCGCGCGCGAGGGACTGAGCGCCATGATGCGCGGGACCGACCCGGACCGGACCGAGTTCGATGAGCGGGTGGCGGATTACTATCCGTATTTCGCCATCGCCGTGTCGGTCGTCATGTGGCTGGTCGTCGAGTACATCGCCGCCACGAAAAACGCGACCATGCTGGCCGCTGCGGCCGGGGGCGCGCATTTCGAAACCATGTTCTGGCTGCTGATCGCGCCGGCGCTCGATACGCTGATCCGCGGCCTCGTGCGCCACCTGCAGCCGCCGATGATGGGCGACGGGCCGATTGCCGAGCGCGCCTACAAATCCACCAAGCGCAGCTATATCCGGATCGGCCGAGTCGTCGCCGGGATATTTGTCATCCTGATGATCGCCAATGCCTGGGATCTCGACCTTCAGGAAATCGCCGGCGCCGGAACCGATGCGGGCGGCAAGGTGATCCAGTTCTTCATCATTGCCGCGGTCGGTTACATCCTCAACGAAGTCGTGTCGCTGTGGATCAACCGCCGCCTGGCCAAGGAACAGACTGCCGCGGAGCAAAGCCCGGACGAGGAAGCCGGCGAAGGCGGCGGCGCGGGCGGATCGCGCCTGGCGACGGTGCTGCCGCTGCTGCGCGTGACTGCACAGGTCGCGATCGCGGTCATCTTCGGCCTGCTGGCGCTTGGCGCGCTCGGGCTCGACATCACCCCGCTTCTGGCCGGTGCCGGTATCCTGGGCCTGGCCATCGGCTTCGGCGCGCAGAAACTGGTATCGGACATCGTGGGCGGCATCTTCTTCCTGATAGACGATGCCTTCCGCGTGGGCGAATATGTCGATGTGGGCGGCACCACCGGCACGGTCGAGAAGATCTCGATCCGCTCGATGCAGCTGCGCCACCATCGCGGGCCGGTGCACACCATTCCCTATGGCGAGATCCAGAAACTGACCAACTACAGCCGCGACTGGGTCATCATGAAGCTGAAATTCACCGTGCCCTTCGACACCGACCCGAACAAGGTCAAGAAGATCTTCAAGAAGATCGGTGCCGAGATGATGGAAGATGAAACCCACAAGGACGGGTTCCTCCAGCCGTTCAAGTCGCAAGGCGTGTTCGACTTCGATGACGTAGGAATGATCATCCGCGGCAAGTTCATGGCCAAGCCGGGCAAGCAGTTCACCCTGCGCAAGGAAATCTTCAACCGGGTCAAGGCCGCCTTCAAGGAAAACGGCATCGACTTTGCCCGCCGCGAGGTGCGCGTTGCGATCCCCGGCCTGGACGAGGCCGAGCATCTGAGCGAAGAACAAAAAGCCTCCATCGGCGCGGCGGCCGCCGAAGCGGCCAACCAACAGGCTGCTGCGGAAGAAGGAAAGAAATAGCCGTTTCCACCCCGTCAGGCGGGAGCCAAAGGCGTGTTCAAAACCTTTATTCGAAGTGCCGCTGCAACCTGCCTGATCGCACTTTGCGGCACTGCGTATGCGCAGGACGCACATGGCGTCGTGGACACGCAGGTCGGCGATCTGGGCAGCAGCCCGGAAACCGAAACGGTCGGTTTTAGGCGCGGCTCGTTCGTCGTGGCCCCGATCCCGTTTTCCAACCCGACGATCGGATCGGGCCTGATCCTGGGCGCCGGGTACCTGTTTCAACTCGACGAGGGGTCCGACCCATCGGTCATCGGCGCGGGCGGGCTTCGGTCCGACAACGGGAGCAAGGCCGGCGGGGCCTCGGTGAGCTTCAAGTTCAACGACAATCGGTGGATCATCAAGGCGTTCTACGGCAAGGCCGACGTGCGCTATGACCTCTACACCGATGTCGGCATCCTGCCGATCCGCCAGGATGGCGTTCTGGGCCGGTTGAGCCTGTCCTACGGTGTCACGCCCGACCTGTCGTTCGGGGCGTCGGTCCGCTATCTCAACACCACCATCAACCCGGTCTTTCCCAACCTCCCGCCGATTCCGCCTCCGTTCAATCAGTTCCTGAACACCGAAATCGGCAACCTGGGGGTCGTCTCCGACTGGGACACGCGCGACGACACGATCTATCCGACCAGCGGCCACAACCTGCACTTTGAAGCCTACAAGGGATACGCGCTGAGCGGACTGGTCGATGACTATTCCAAGGCTTACGTGAATTTCACCAAGTATTTCAGCCTCGGTGCGAAAAGCGTTGTCGCCGGGCGCGTTTCCGTCTGCGGCTCTTCTTCGGAAACGCCGTTCTTCGACCAATGCGGCCTTGGTCCCGTGGACGCGTTCCGCGGTTTCTCGGCCACGCAATTCCTGAACCTGAACTCCGCGTCGCTGCAGGTCGAGTTCCGACAGCGTGTGACGGAGCGTATCGGCCTGGTCGCCTTCGGCGGCGCAGGTCAGGCCGGCCCGAGTTTCAGCGAGCTGAACGACGCCGGCACCCATGTGGCCTATGGCGTCGGCGCGCGCTATCGCGTCTCCAAGAAGTTTCCGTTGGATTTCTCGGTCGATCTCAGCCGCAACGACCAGCAGGAAAACAACCTATACATCTATGTCGGCCAACGGTTCTGACGCGTCTGCGCGTTCTTGCCACTTTCCCCCGGCGCGGCCATGGCCTAAAAGGCGCGAAAATCGGCCAGCTTGGGGACAGGACAGACGATGCAAGAGCCCGCGATCACACCAGACCTGATTGCCGCGCACGGGTTGAAGCCCGAGGAATACGACATGATCCTCGAAATCATCGGGCGCGAACCCACCTTCACCGAGCTCGGCATCTTTTCGGCCATGTGGAACGAGCACTGCTCGTACAAGTCCTCCAAGAAATGGCTCCGCACCTTGCCCACCTCGGGCCCGCAGGTCATCTGCGGCCCCGGTGAAAATGCGGGCGTGGTGGATATCGGGGACGGCCAGGCGGTCGTCTTCAAGATGGAGAGCCACAATCACCCGTCCTACATCGAGCCCTACCAGGGTGCGGCGACCGGTGTCGGCGGCATTCTGCGCGACGTGTTCACCATGGGTGCCCGCCCCATCGCGTCGATGAACGCGCTCAGTTTCGGCGAGCCCGCGCACCCCAAGACCCGACGGCTGGTCAACGGCGTGGTCGAAGGGATCGGCGGCTATGGCAACTGTTTCGGCGTGCCCTGTGTCGGCGGCGAGGTGCGGTTTCACCCCGCCTACAACGGCAACTGCCTGGTCAACGCCTTTGCGGCCGGCCTCGCGGACAGCGACAAGATCTTCTATTCCGCCGCCTCCGGCGTCGGCATGCCGGTCGTCTACCTGGGCGCCAAGACCGGGCGCGATGGCGTCGGCGGCGCGACCATGGCCAGCGCCGAATTCGACGACAGTATCGAGGAAAAGCGCCCCACCGTTCAGGTTGGCGACCCCTTCACCGAGAAACGCCTGATGGAGGCCTGCCTCGAACTGATGCAGACCGGGGCCGTGATCTCGATCCAGGACATGGGCGCGGCGGGACTGACCTGCTCGGCAGTCGAGATGGGCGACAAGGGCGGTCTGGGCATCCGGCTGGATCTGGACTCGGTGCCTCAGCGAGAAGAACGGATGACCGCCTACGAGATGATGCTGTCCGAAAGCCAGGAACGCATGTTGATGGTGCTGAAGCCCGAGAAAGAGGCCGAGGCCCGCGCGGTGTTCGAGAAATGGGATCTCGACTTTGCCATCGTCGGCGAAACAATCGCCGAGGATCGTTTCCAGATCATGCACAACGGCGAGATCAAGGCCGATCTGCCGTTGTCCAAACTGTCTTCGACCGCGCCCGAATACGACCGCCCCTGGGTGCCGACGCCGCCTGCCGCGCCGCTGGCCGAAGTGCCGCAGATCGACCCGATCGACGGCCTGCGCGCCCTGCTCGCCTCGCCCAACTACGCGGGCAAACAGTGGGTCTATGAACAATATGACACCATGGTCATGGCCGACACCGCCCGCACGCCGGGTCTGGGCGCCGGCATGGTCCGCGTGCACGGCACCGACAAGGTGCTGGCCTTCACCTCGGACGTGACCCCGCGCTATGTGCGGGCCAACCCCGAGGAAGGCGGCAAACAGGCGGTGGCCGAAGCTTATCGCAACCTGACGGCGGTGGGAGCCAAACCGCTGGCCACAACCGACAACCTGAACTTCGGCAACCCTGAAAAGCCGGACATCATGGGCCAGTTCGTCGGTGCCATCAAGGGCATCGGCGCGGCCTGTGCGGCTCTGGACATGCCCATCGTGTCGGGCAACGTCTCGCTCTACAACGAGACCGACGGTCAGGCGATCCTGCCCACACCAACGATCGGCGCCGTGGGCCTTCTCGATCACAGCGACCACATCATCGGCAACGAGGTGCGCGAAGGCCACGTCGCCTTGATCGTGGGCGAGACCCGGGGGCATCTGGGCCAGTCCGCTCTGCTGGCCGAGGTCTTCAACCGCGAGGACGGCGATGCCCCGCATGTCGATCTGGACGCCGAAAGGCGCAACGGGGACTTCATTCGCGCCCATCGCGACCTGATCAAGGCCTGCACGGATCTGGGCGACGGGGGACTGGCCCTGGCGGCCTTCGAACTGGCCGAGGCATCCGGCGTCGGCGTTCATCTGGACGATGCACCAACTGAAGTCCTGTTCGGAGAGGATCAGGCCCGATACCTGGTCGCCTGCAATTTCGATCAGGCCGAAGCCCTGATGATCGCGGCCGGACGGACCGGCGTGCCGATCGCCGCCGTCGGCCGGTTCACGGGCGACACCGTGCGCATCGGCGGCTCCGAAGCGCCCCTGGCGGAGCTGAGCCAGATCTTCCGCACGAGTTTCGCGGCGGCGGTGGCCTGATCGCGCGATCTCTTTTGGCCATTGGAAACACGGATGCCCTGCGGCGAAATACGCGCGAGGGCATTTCGATTTGCGACAGGCGCGCGCCCTTGCGCGGTCTGCCGCATCACTCTACATCTTGCTCAAGACATCAGGAGACACCCCACATGGCCATGGAAGCCCATGAAATCGAAAAGCTGATCCGGGAAAGCTTTCCACAGGCGAAGATCACCATCACCGATCTGGCCGGCGACGGGAATCACTATGCCGCCGAAGTGATCGATGAAAGCTTTCGCGGCAAGAACAGGGTCCAGCAGCAGCGCGCGGTCTATGCCGCCCTCAAGGGCAAGATGGATGGCAGCAATGGTGAGTTGCACGCGCTGGCCTTGACGACGAAAGTGCCTGAATGACCCCGTCGGTCTGGATGGCCCTGACCTGCGGCCCAGTTGCCGCGACAGGCTCGATCCGGAACTTTCGCATGGCGCTTGACCTGGAACGACACGCGGCGCCGATCCGTATGGCACTGTTTCTCGGGGGCTACCGGCCAAGACCGGCGGCGGCCATCCCAGGGTAACTGGTGCAACCCGCGACCGCCCGCACGACTCGAAAGGCATGATTCCGAAACAATGATGACCTGGCCGATCTGGATCGGTGCTTCGCTTGCGGCCCTTGTGGTTGCCGCCGCCCTGATCGAAGCCTATGTGAAATGAAACGCCGGACGCCCCCTGTCGGACATGCGCCCCGATCTGGAAGATGTGCACAGGGTTGCCGGGGTGGAACGCTCGGATCTTGACCCCGTTACACGGAAACGGGCAGAAGATCTGGGCTTGACGACTGTAACTGGCGGACCCTCAGCCGACCGCGATGACGAGCCGCCGCAGCGCAAAGGACAAGGAAACGCGAGATGACCGACGCAAAGAACCGGATCGACGAAACCGTCAAGGCCAATGACGTGGTGCTCTACATGAAGGGCACCAAGGAAATGCCGCAATGCGGGTTCTCTTCCCGCGTGGCCGGCGTGCTGAACTACATGGGCGTCGAATATGTGGATGTGAACGTTCTCGCCGACGACGAGATCCGGCAGGGCATCAAGGACTATTCCGACTGGCCCACGATTCCGCAGCTCTACGTCAAGGGCGAATTCGTCGGCGGCTGCGACATCATCACCGAAATGACGCTCTCGGGCGAACTGGACACCCTGTTCGAGGAAAACGGCGTCAGCTACAGCAAGGACGCGGCCGACAAGATCCGCGAGGCGAACGCCTCCTGACCCGGCCTATTCAGGACTCACGCAATCCTTCAGGACGATCTGCTCGCCGGTGTTATCGCCGGCGGGTTCATAACTGATCGTCGCGTCCCGGCCCTTGGAACGCAGCACATACCGCCCGCCGTCCCCGGCCGACACATACCGTATTCCCGAACCGCTGGGCGCCTGTTCGAGCACCACAAGCTCGCCGTCGATCATCATGAGGGCCAACCCGGTGCCGGAACCTGCTCGGACATATGTCACCGGCACGTCAACGCCCCGTTCGCAGGTGAACGTGACCGAGATGTAGTCCGGTTCGGCCTGCGCGTAGGACGCAGCGGCCAAGGCGGCCGCTCCCATCGCTGCCCGGGCCATCAAACCCTTCATCCTGACGCCTTCTCCTCGACCAGCGCGGCCAGCGCCTCGGCCCGGGCGGCAAGTTCGGCCAAGGTCTCGGTGACCAATGGCGGCACAACCGCCACCTCGATCCGCTCCGGTTGCGGCGCGGGCGCATTGCGGAGCTGCTGCAATTCGGCATCCCGTTCGGCCAGCTTCGCCTCGACCGCCTTGATCCGGTCCTCGGCCGCCGCCGCCTTGTCCGCCAGCATCAGGCCAGCCATCAGCAGCATCCGCGCCTCGGGCATCCGGCCGATCTGATCGGACAGAACCTGGGCCTCGTCATCCAGCATCTTGGCCGCTGCGAGCAGATAGGATTCCTCGCCATCCTGACAGGACACCTCAAAGGCCCGCCCGCCGATGTGAATGGTCACGTCGGGCATTATTCCACCTCCCCTTCCGCCAGATTGGCATTGGCCAGCAACGGCTCCAGCCGCGCCAGCACGGCGCGCGCCTCGGCGGCATCCGTGGCACGGACGGCCCGCAGCGCCTCCAGTTCCGTTTCGGTCGCGCGATTGAGCAGTTCGGGATCGGTAAGGCCGGATTCGGCGGCGGCCTTGAGTTGCGCGATCGTTTCGCGCAGTTGCTCGTTGGATTTGCGCAACCGCTGCAAATCGCCGTCCAGCCGCGCCATCGCCTCGCCGTGGCTCACCCGCTCCGCCCGCAGCATTTCGAGTTCGGCGCTGAGTTCCGCGACACGTTCCGAATTGGCCAGTTCCGCCTTGAGAGCGGCGATCTCGGCCTTGAGAGGTTCTGCATCCTCCACTGCCTCGAGCTTCTGGCGCAGCGCCGCGTTTTCGGCGGAAAGCCGGTCATTGTCGCCATTGTCCTCCAGCGCGGCTTCGGCGGCCCGGAGCCTCGCCGTGGTCTTGGCCAACTGCTGCTTGAGCTCGCCCACGTCCTCGCCCGCACCGATTTCGGCGCGCAGCGCCTCGATCTCGGCGCTGTGACGCTCCTTGAGGGCCTTGAGCCGTTCTTCCAGCTGGGCATTGGCAAGCTTTTCCTCGCGCAGTGCCTCTCTCAGCCCCGGATCCTGGCCGTCATTTGCCGGCATCTGTCCACCCAGCGCCTCGACGCCCGTGCTGATCCGCTCCATCGCGGCGGTGATGCGCCGGTGCAATTCCTGGATCTGGCTCATGCCTCTGCCACCTTCTGCCCAGAGTTGGTTTAGTTGGTACCGGGGTTCCGAATCGGAGCCGGCCGCCCATAGCACTAGTCTAACCAAACGGGGCGGAAAATACCCCCCCTTTGCTTTCAACGGCTTGCAGCGCACAGCTGACGCGTGTGCCGGCCACTGCGCCGGGTTCCGCTTGCACTTTGAGGGTTGAATGGTATTGAGCGCGCAATCCGCCGTAACTCAAAGGAACATCGCCCGTGGACCTGACTGCGCTGCGCAATGCCAATCCCGAACACTGGGACAAGGCTGCGGCTATCCGCACCCTGACACTCGACGCTGTCGCCGCCGCCAATTCCGGCCATTCCGGCATGCCGATGGGCATGGCCGACGTTGCCACCGTCTTGTTCGAAAAACACCTCAAGTTCGATGCCTCGGCCCCGAACTGGCCTGACCGGGATCGCTTCATCCTTTCGGCCGGGCACGGTTCGATGCTGATCTACTCGCTGCTCTATCTGACCGGCCATGCGGATGTGACGCTGGACGAGATCAAGAACTTCCGACAGCTTGGCGCCCGTACCGCAGGCCACCCCGAGAACTTTCTGATCGACGGCGTCGAGACCACCACCGGCCCGCTGGGCCAGGGCATCGCCAACGCGGTCGGCTTTGCCATGGCCGAGGAAATCCAGCGCGCGCATTACGGCAAGAAGATCGTCGATCACTACACCTACGTGATCGCGGGCGATGGGTGCTTGATGGAGGGCGTCAGCCAGGAGGCCATCACCCTGGCGGGTCGCCATGAACTGAGCAAACTCATCGTGTTCTGGGACAACAACAACATCACCATTGACGGGCCGGTGGACCTTGCCGACCGCACCGACCAGGTGAGGCGCTTTGCCGCCTCGGGCTGGCACGTCATCGAAATTGATGGCCACGACCCGATTGCGATCGACGCAGCCATCGCGCAGGCCAAGGCCTCCAGGAAGCCCACGATGATCGCCTGCGAAAGTCACATCGCGCTGGGTCATGCCGCGCAGGACACGGCAAAAGGCCATGGCGCACTGACCGATCAGGAGCAACTGAAAGCGGCCAAGGCAGCCTATAACTGGCCCCACGGCGCCTTCGAGGTTCCGGCTTCGGTCAAGTCCGCCTGGGAGGACATCGGCGCCCGCGGTGCAGCCGAGCGCAAAGCCTGGGAAGAACGCTTTGCCCAATTGTCCGAGCGCAAACAGGCCGAGTTCAACCGCGCCTACGCCTTCGAAGCGCCCAGGAAACTCGCCGGCGTGATCCGCGCGCTCAAGAAACAGGTTTCGCAGGAACAGCCCAAACTCGCCACGCGCGCCTCGTCCGAAAAGGTATTGAGCGTCGTGAACCCGGTAATGACCGAAACCGTCGGCGGCTCGGCCGATCTGACCGGCTCGAACAACACCAAGACTGGCGATCTGGGCGTCTTCGCGCCGGAAAACCGCAAGGGGCGCTACATCCACTACGGCATCCGTGAACACGGCATGGCGGCGGCGATGAACGGCATGGCCCTGCACGGGGGCATCCGCCCCTATGGCGGCACGTTCATGGCGTTCACCGACTATGCGCGCCCCTCGATGCGCCTGGCGGCCCTGATGAAGATCCCCAGCGTTTTCGTCATGACGCATGATTCCATCGGCCTGGGAGAAGACGGGCCGACCCACCAGCCGGTCGAGCACCTTGCCATCTCTCGCGCAACACCGAACACCTATGTGTTCCGCCCCGCCGACACCGTGGAAACCGCCGAAGCCTGGGAACTGGCGCTGACCTTCAAATCCAGCCCGTCGGTCCTGTCGCTGACGCGCCAAGGCGTTCCGACCGTCCGGACCGAGCACAAGGCCAAGAACCTGGTCGCGCAGGGCGCCTATGTTCTGGCCGAAGCCGAGGGCAAGCGTCGGGCCATCCTGATCGCCACCGGGTCCGAGGTCTCGATCGCGCTGGAGGCGCGCGCAGCCCTTCAGGCCGAAGGCATCGGCACCCGCGTGGTCTCGATGCCCTGCATGGAGCTGTTCGCCGAGCAGGACGAAGCCTATCGCAAACGCGTGCTGCCGGCCGGTCCCGTGCGCGTCGGCATCGAAGCGGCGGTGCGCGCCGGCGGTTGGGATCGCTGGCTTCTGGGCGAGCGCGGGCGCGAGGCCAAGGCAGGTTTCATCGGTATGTCGAGCTTCGGCGCGTCAGCACCGGCAGGCGATCTCTACAAGCATTTCGGGATCACCGCCGAAGCCACGGTCGCCAAAGTGAAAGAACTGTTGGGCTGACCGGCACTACCTGTCGAAAAACAAACGCCGATCCTGAAGGGGTCGGCGTTTTCTGTCTCAATCCGCAGAACTATCCCGGAGGCGAATAGACCTCTTTCACCTTTTCGAACGTCTCCAGCGCGTCCTTGAAATCGTTCCAGTCATAGAGCGGGATTGTCTTGATGTCCTCGTTGGACCCCAAGACGTTTGCGACCAATTCGACAGCCAGGTAATCGCTCGTCTTCGGAACATCGCAGATAAAGGCGATGTGATGGTCCTGTCCGATCAGGCCGTAAAGCCCCACCAGTTTCCCGCCCGCGGCCTCAACCGCCTTGCGCGCCATCTCTTCGCGGTTGAGTTCTCCTTCGACAATTGCCGTCAAGGCGTCCGGTGTGTACCGGGCCATCAACATGAACAGTGCCATACGCTCCTCCCAAAACGGAACCGTGCGACGCTCACCAAACTTCGCGCACACCCGATCATATCATCGAAGCGCGGATGGCGCACCGATGCGCCGGACCTGAGAGCCCAGCCCGCGTCAGTGCGGAGATTTCTCCGACCCGAACCTTGCAACAAGCGGTGCGACCGCATTGGTCGCGACAGGGATCAGGAGCAGTCCGAGGGCAAGTCCGAAAACCCCATCCATGGTCGCCTTCGCCAGCCATTCCACGACGGACGCCCATTGTTTCGGCACCGCGTGCCCCACGGCATAGGCCCAATCGTGAATGAGATGTCCCAGCCAGCCATAGCCCAGTTCCTCCAACCCGTGCACCACGATCGATCCGCCGACCCACAGCATCGCCGCGGTTCCGATGATCGTCAGCAGCCGCATGAAACCTGGCATGGCCCGCACCACCCCGCGCCCCATCGCGCGGGTGAAACCGAACCGACCGTTCTGCGCGACGAACAGCCCGACATCGTCGGCCTTCACGATCAGTGCAACGGACCCGTAGACCGCCACCGTGATGCCCACCCCGGCCACGGCCAAGGTCGCCGCCTCCATCCAGAAACTGCTCTGCGGAATCGCGGCGAGGATGATGGTCATGATCTCGGCCGACAGGATGAAGTCTGTCTTGATCGCCCCCGCCGCCTTCTTTTCTTCCAGATGCAGGGGATCGCCCGGTTCGTCCTCCTTGAACACGTGGGTGTGGTCATGAGGCACCAGCGCATGATAGACCTTTTCCGCCCCCTCAAAGCACAGATAGGCCCCCCCCAGCATCAGAAGCGGCGCGATCAGCCAGGGCGCGAAATTCGACAGGGCGAGCGCCACCGGCAACAGGATCAGCAGCTTGTTGCGGATCGAGCCCCGGGCGATCTTCCAGATGATCGGCAGCTCGCGCGCCGGCGCGAAACCTTGGACGTATTTCGGCGTGACCGCCGCATCGTCGATCACGGCCCCGGCAGCCTTGGCGCTGGCCTTGGCCGCGTTTGCGGCCACGTCATCCACCGACGCCGCCGCCACCTTGGCGATGCCCGCCACATCGTCCAACAAGGCCAGAAGACCGCTCATCCTCACATCCTTCCGTTCAACCCGCCGCCCTCGAACCCTACCCGATCCAAAGCTTAGCGCAAGCGTTAGCGCAACCGGACAAGGTTTGCGCTAACATGTTCATTTTGCGGCCTTTTTGCCCTTTTTGCCGGCGCAAGGCCCGTCTATACGGCCAGCAAGTTTTTCGTCTTTCGGAGTCGCAATATGACCATCAAGGTTGGCATCAACGGTTTTGGCCGTATCGGCCGCTGCACCCTCGCTCATATCGCCGCATCGGGCCGCGACGACATCGAAGTGATCAAGGTGAACGCCACCGGCCCCTTGGAAACCGCCGCTCACCTGATCAAGTATGACAGCGTCCATGGCCGCTTTCCCGGCGACGTCACCATCGGCGACGGCACCATGAACCTGGGCCGCGGCGACATGCAGATGTTTTCGACCTACGATCTGAACGAGCTGGACTGGGACGGCTGCGACGTGGTGCTGGAATGCACCGGCAAGTTCAACGACGGCACCAAGGCCAAGGTGCATCTGGAACGCGGCGCGAAAAAAGTGCTGCTGTCCGCCCCAGGCAAGAACGTGGACAAGACCATTGTTTTCGGCGTGAACGAGGATCGGCTCGAACCCGGCGACCGGATGATCTCGAACGGTTCCTGCACCACCAACTGCCTGGCCCCTCTGGCCAAGGTTCTGGACGAAGGCATCGGCATCGAACAGGGCATCATGACCACGATCCACGCCTATACCGGGGACCAGCCGACGCTCGACCGGCGCCACAGTGACCTCTATCGCGCACGGGCCGCTGCCATGTCGATGATCCCGACCACCACCGGCGCGGCGAAGGCGCTGGGCGAGGTGCTGCCGCGTCTCAAGGGACGGTTGGACGGATCGGCCATCCGCGTTCCGACCCCGAATGTCTCGGCCGTCGATCTGACGTTCCGCGCCGCCCGCGACGTCACCGTCGACGAGGTCAACGCGATCGTCCGGGAAGCGGCCGAAGGTCCGATGAAGCGCGTCCTGGGTTATGAACCCGCGCCGCTGGTCTCGACCGACTTCAACCACACCGAGGAAAGCTCGATCTTCGCCCCGGACCAGACCCGCGTGGTCGAAAACCGTTTGGTGCGCGTACTGGCCTGGTACGACAACGAGTGGGGGTTCTCGGTCCGCATGGCCGACGTGGCCGTGGCCATGGGCAAACTCGGCTGAATTTCATCCAACTCCTTGAAAGAAAACGCCCGCTCGGGTTATCTGGGCGGGCGAAACCTGTTCCGGACCCCCAATGACAAACCAGATCGCCATTTGGTTCCTGGTTCTCCTGCTCGGAGCGGTCATGCTCGACTATGCCCTGTTCGGTCCCGAACACCTTCTGTTTCTCGGCAAAAAGCTCTTCGCCCTGCTCGACTGGCTGGCGTTCTGGCGCTAGCCGGAGCTTTCGCTTGACTTTTTGCCAATAATCCTCATGTTAGCGCTAACCTTCCACGGCGGAAAGATACGAAGGAGCGGGCCATGACACTCAATCTTGCGATCAACGGATTTGGACGCATCGGACGCGGAGTGTTGCAGGCCGCCATGGAAAGCCGCCGCGACGATGTTCGGATCGTGGCGATCAACGATTTGGCGCCGGCCGAGACCAACGCGCATCTCTTCGAATTCGACAGCGTCCATGGGCGCTATGCCGGACCCGTGGAGTTGACCGCGGACCATCTGGATGTCGGTGGCGGCCCGATCCGCCTCAGCAGCCAGCGCAACCCCGAAGACCTTGCCTGGTCCGACGTGGATGTGGTTCTGGACTGCACTGGCGTGTTCCGCACATACGAGACCGCCGCCCGCCATTTCGAGAATGGATCGGGCAAGGTGCTGATTTCGGCTCCCGCGCGGGGCGATACGCCGGTCAAGACCGTGGTCTTCGGGGTCAACGATGCCGAACTGACCGCCGAGCACCGGATCGTATCCAACGCGTCCTGCACCACCAACTGCCTGGCTCCGGTTGCGGCAGCGCTGGATGCCGGGCTGGGCATACGGCACGGATCGATGACGACCGTGCACGCCTATACGGTCAGTCAGCCGGTGCATGACACGGCGACGAAAGACCCCTACAGATCCCGCGCCGCGGCCTTGTCGATGATTCCCAGCACCACCGGCGCGGCAGCCGCGGTGGGTCTGGTTCTGCCGCAACTCGCGGGCAAACTCAGCGGGCAGGCGATCCGCGTGCCGACCCCGAACGTCTCGGTCGTCGATCTGGTCGTCGAAGTGGCCCGTCCGACATCGGTTGACGAAGTCAACGCCTTGCTGACCCGGACGGCCGAACGCATTCCGGCCGTGCTCGCGGTCGAGACCCGCCCCCTTGTGTCGGTCGATTTCAACCACGATCCGCACAGTTCCATCGTGTCTTTGTCCGAAACCACCGTGACCGACGGCACCCTTGTGCGCGTGCTCGCCTGGTACGACAACGAATGGGGGTTTTCCAACCGGATGCTCGACACCGCCGCGCGGATGGGCGCGCTATCCAAGCCGGTCGGTCAGAGCCTGGTTAACGCGCGGCGTGACGAATTTCGACACATCCCCGCCTAGGCGCGCAATCTCCTTGACCAGTTTCGAGGCAATGGCCTGACGCCGTGCATCGGCCATCAGGAACACGGTTTCCACCGTATCATCCAGCGCACGGTTCATGCCGACCATCTGGAACTCGTACTCGAAATCCGCCACGGCGCGCAGACCGCGCACGATGATCTGCGCGCCCACGTCGTGGGCGCAGTCGATCAGCAGATTTTCGAACGGATGCGCGACGATCTCGGTTCCGGTCTGTTCCGACAGATGCACGCTTTCCGCTTCGATCATCGCGACACGTTCTTCCAGCGTGAAGAGCGGACCCTTGTCCCGGTTGATCGCGACGCCGATCACCAGCTTGTCCACCAGAGCGGCCGCGCGGCGGATGATGTCGATGTGGCCCAAGGTGATCGGATCGAAGGTGCCGGGATACAAACCCACCCGCATGACGCTCTCCTGCGCAAGAATATTTCTGCGGAGGCAAACACATCTTTGCTGCGGGTGCAAGGGCGCGCCCCGGCCGGCGCGTCCCGGGTTTTCGGTCGGGAGGGGTCAGTGCCCCATGATCATGCCTTCCAGCGCGTCCTTTTCCATGGCGAGTTCAGTCAGTTGCGCCTTGACCGCGTCGCCCAGCGTCACGATGCCGACCAGCTTGCCCTCTTCGACCACGGGCATGTGGCGGAAACGCCCCTCGGTCATCTGGGACAGGATGTCCTGAACGCTGGACTGCGTGGTGCATGTGACCAGTTCGCTGGTCATGTAGGCGCTGACCGGCTGCGTCAGACAGCCGCTGCCGCTGGCCGCGAGTTCCCGGACGATGTCGCGCTCGGACAGGATCCCGGCGGCCGTCTGCCCGTCGTCATCCGAAACCACGACCGTGCCGATCCGTTTCTCGGCAAGGATCCTTGCGGCCTCGGATACGGTTGCCGAAGAGCCGACGGTAACCACCTCCGAGGTTGCCTTGGATTTCAAAATGGCCTGTACGAGCATATGCCACACCTCCGGAATATCATTACCTTTAACAAAGCGTTGCCGGATTGCCCCGCCCTGTCAAGCAGAAGCGAGCGCCTCGAGCCGCGCAACCTCGTCGCGGATGCCACGGCTCAACGCTTCGGCAAATCGGTTGAGTCGTTCGTTGCGTTTGTCCCCCAGGTGCCGGACCAGATAGAAGCTGCGCGTCAGGCTGATCTCCCGCGTCAGAATCCGCGCCAGCTCGGGATGAAACGGCAACGTGAAGTCATGCGCGACACAGACGCCCGAACCAAGCGAGACCTGCCGCAACTGGACCGAAACCGAGTTCGAGGACAAGGCCACCCGCTCGATGCCGATGTCGTTCAAGTAGTCCAATTCCCTGTCAAAAACCATGTCGGGGATGTAACCGATCATCCGGTGCCCGCTCAGATCCTCCAGCGTCGCTATCGGCGGGAACGCGGCCAGATAGCCGCGCGTCGCGACCATGTGCAGCTTGTAGTCGGTGATCTTCTGGACCAGCAACTGCCCGGCCGTCGGCGCGCTGACGGTGATCGCCATGTCGGCCTCGCGCCGGGACAGGTTGATGATCCGCGGCAGCGCTAGGATCTGAATGTCGAGGTCGGGATTGGAGTCGCTGATTTTCGCGCAGACCTGCGGCAAAAGGTAGTTGGCGCTGCCATCGGGCGCACCGATGCGGATCTGGCCCGACAGTTTTTCCGCCGGCCCGGCCATTGCGCCCGCAGCGGCGCGCATCGCCTCTTCGGCCTGTTCCCCGTGCGTCAGCAACCGCTCCCCGGCGGCCGTCAGCACATATCCCTGGGGCGATCTCGTGAACAGCGGCGCGGCCAGGGCGGATTCCAGCCGTGAAATGCGCCGTCCGACCGTGGCCGGATCCAGTTTCAACTGCTTGCCCGCCCCCGACAGGCTTTCCTGCCGCGCGACGGCCAGAAATACCTTCATGTCGTCCCAATTCGGCTCCATCCCCGACGCACCTGCAATTCTGCAAAACCACTTTGGAATATTGCCTCTGTTCAGTTGATTTCTGCAAGCCTATGGTGCGCGCAAAGTCACCGGAGGAGTCTGAGATGCAGGAATTGACCCATTTCGTGAACGGCAAGCAGGTCGCTGGCGCGTCCGGCCGGTTTTCCGACGTTTACAACCCCGCGACCGGCGAAGTGCAGGCGAAATGCCCGATGGCCAGCGCGGCTGAAACCACCGCCGCCATCGAAAAGGCCGCGGCGGCGCAACCCGAATGGGGTGCGACCAACCCGCAGAAGCGCGCGCGCGTGATGATGGCCATGGTCGGTCTCATGAACCGCGACATGGACAAGCTGGCCGAGGCGCTGTCCCGCGAACACGGCAAGACCCTGCCGGACGCCAAGGGCGACCTGCAGCGCGGGCTGGAAGTGATCGAATACTGCATCGGCGCCCCGCAGATGCTGAAGGGCGAGTTCACCGACAGCGCCGGCCCCGGCATCGACATGTACTCCATGCGCCAGCCGCTGGGCGTGGTTGCCGCGATCATGCCGTTCAACTTCCCGGCCATGATGCCGCTGTGGCATGTCGGCCCGGCGCTGGCCTGCGGCAACGCGGTGGTTCTGAAACCGTCCGAACGCGACCCCTCGGTGCCGCTGATGCTGGCGGAACTGTTCGTCGAAGCCGGACTGCCCGAGGGCGTGTTCCAGGTGGTGAATGGCGACAAGGAAGCGGTCGATACCCTGCTCGACAGCGAGATCATCCAGGGCGTGTCCTTCGTCGGCTCGACCCCGATCGCGCAGTACATCTATGCCCGCGCCACCGCGAACGGCAAACGCGCGCAGTGCTTCGGCGGGGCGAAGAACCACATGATCGTCATGCCCGACGCCGATCTCGACCAGGCCGCGGACGCGCTGGTCGGAGCCGGGTTCGGCGCGGCGGGCGAACGCTGCATGGCCGTGTCCGTCGCCGTGCCGGTGGGCGAGGAAACCGCCGATGCGCTGATCGAGAAACTGGTGCCGCGCATCGAAAAGCTCAAGGTCGGCCCCTACACCGCCGGCGATGACGTGGACATGGGCCCGGTGATCACCGGCGCCGCCAAGGAGCGCATTCTCGGCCTGATCCAGTCCGGCGTCGATCAGGGCGCGGACCTGGTGGTGGACAACCGCAACTTCTCGTTGCAGGGCTACGAGGACGGCTTCTTTGTCGGCCCGCACCTGTTCGACAAGGTGACGCCCGACATGGACATCTACAGGACCGAGATCTTCGGCCCGGTCCTCAGCACCGTCCGCGCCGGTTCCTACGAAGAGGCGCTGGGACTTGCCATGAACCATGAATACGGCAACGGCACCGCCATCTTCACCCGCGACGGCGATACCGCCCGCGACTTTGCCAGCCGCATCAACATCGGCATGGTGGGCATCAACGTGCCGATCCCTGTCCCGCTGGCCTATCACACTTTCGGCGGCTGGAAGAAGTCGATGTTCGGCGATCTGAACCAGCACGGCCCGGACAGTTTCAAGTTCTACACCCGGACCAAGACCGTGACCGCCCGCTGGCCCTCGGGCATCAAGGAAGGCGGCGAGTTCAACTTCAAGGCGATGGACTGAACCCGCCGCGGCACCGTCGCCCGCGACCATCGGAGACACCCCGGCCGACCGGCCGGGGTTTTTCCCCTTCTGGTGCACCGATGCCAGTCCCCGGCGGCAACTTCGCCCGCTCACGCGGATTTCAGTTGCGAAATCTGGAAAACGGCGGTTTTACGACCTAACTATCCTCGCGGATAGGGTAACGAGCAGATCACGACGGAGGCATCTTTGTCCAATTCCCGCATGACCCGGCGCAGCGCCCTGATCGGCGTTGCCGCGACATTGGCAACCCCGGCCCTCGTCCGGGCGCAGAGCGCGTTTCCGACCGACGAGCCCGAAATCGAAACCAAGGTGCCGGTGCGGCGCAACATATCCTCGTTTTCGCAACAGCGCTGGCAGGACCATTTCGCGACGCTCGGCGTCGGCTGTCTGCTGGCGGACACGACCAGCCGTGCGGTTCACTACTGGGGCGGCGACGGCGTGACCTATCGGCTGTATCCCTCGTCCGTGCCGATGAGCGAGGAACTGACCAAGCGCGGCTACACCAAGGTGGTCCGCAAGGCCGAGAACCCCAGCTGGACGCCCACCGCCAACATGCGCGAACGCGATCCCACGCTGCCGGTTCGCATCGAAGGCGGCGATCCCGGCAATCCGCTGGGCACCCGTGCGATGTACCTGACCTGGCCTGCCTACCTGGTGCACGGCACCCATGACACCCGCAAGATCGGCCGGCAAAGCTCGTCCGGCTGCATCGGCCTGTACAACAGGCATGTGGAAGAACTCTATGAACTGGTCCAGATCGGCACCCAGGTACGCCTGATCTGAAAAAAATGCCCCGGCCACGACGGGCCGGGGCGGTCGCCTGAATACCGAGGTGATTATTCGGGCAACAGCACCGCGTCGATGACGTGGATCACCCCGTTCGACGCTTCGATGTCGGCCTGAACCACCTCGGCCTTTCCGACCTTGACGCCGTTGCGCCCATCGACGCTCAACCGGTCGCCCTGGACCGTCAGGACCTGGGTGCGCTTGTCCGCGATTTCGCCGGACATCACCTTGGCCGGCACAACGTGGTAGGTCAGGATCGACACCAGCTGGTCCTTGTTCTCCGGCTTCAGAAGGGTCTCGACGGTGCCTTCGGGCAGAGCCGCGAACGCTTCATCGGTGGGCGCGAAGACGGTGAACGGGCCATCGCCCTTCAGCGTTTCGACAAGCCCGGCCGCCTGTACCGCGGCCACCAGCGTGTTGAACGACCCCGCGGATACGGCGGTATCCACGATGTCCTTGTCCGAACCGGCCTTGACCGGCATTGCACCCATGGCCACCACGGCCAGGGCAGTCGTCAGTCCCAGAAAATTGCGACGAAACATAGCAGCGAACTCCTCTCCCGCTTGTTACGGAAAGAGGTACGGCGTCCGCGCGCAACCGGATCACATTTCGGTTCTTGCGTCGATCTTGCGCATCCAAAAGCTCTGTGCCCGGCCCTTCCTTAGGAATGGCAGGGACGCCACCGCATCCGGGCGGGCCTGCTGCAGATAGTATCCCGGCCAGAGGATTTCGTACCCGCCGGATTGCAGCAAGGCGTGCAGCACATATTGTTCGGCCCAGCCGGGGCAGTCATAGAAGAACCGCTTGGGATATTCATAGGGCAGAAAGACATCGTGGACGTGGATCACCACGCCCGGCTTCAGCGCCGGGATGATCCGGCAGAATAGGTGTGCCACGTCATTGCTCATCCGCACGACATGGCTCGAGTCGATGAACAGGATGTCGCCCGACTCGAGATCGGCAAAGACCTCGGGATCGACCTCCTCCAGCCGCTTCTGCTCGAACCGGTCCACCACATCGGCGATGTCGGCGCGCGGATAGGGGTCGATGGCGGTGATCCGTGTTTCGAGCCCCCCGTCCAGAACGGCTTGGCGCGTGACGCGGGTGGAGTTTCCGCAGCCGACCTCGATGACCTGCCGCGGCGCATGACGCCGGACCATCAGATACAGCGCCTCGGCATCCGGGCTGTCGAAATAGCCGTTGTTCGGACGGAATCCGGTCCGGTTGCGTTCGGGATCGTGCAACGCGTTCAGCGCGTCGGCATGGATGCGGTGCTCGGCCACCAGAGGCGAAACGTCGAACCCGTCCATTCCCGGCGACAGCGCATAGGCCGGGCCGTCCAGCCCGCCGGCGCGCTCGAACGCTTCCAGCCTGGCCCGCTCTTCGTCCTCGCCTGTCCTGTCACTCAACCTCACCCCAAATGGCGCCAGAAGGGCGTTGATCCGGGGGAACTTTCTGGGCTTCACGGAATTCGTCCTTTCACATCTCATCCAGGCGGCCCGAATGGCCGTCGCGGACCTGCTTCCGCAAGAACCAGACCCTCAACCCCTTGGCAAGGTAAACTTTTCCGTATTGACTGTGGGGAAATCCAGGCGGAGGTGCGGGATGCAGCAGGAATTCACGCTGGGCATCGAAGAGGAATACCTGCTGGTCGACAAGGACTCGCTGCAACTGTCCGAAGCGCCCGAGGCGCTGATGCAGGCCTGCCAGGCCGATTTCGAAGGTCAGGTCAGCCCCGAATTCCTGCAATGCCAGATCGAGGTCGGCACCCGCCCGCATGTCACCATCGCCGGTGCCCGCGAAGACCTCAAACGCCTGCGGTCCGGCGTGTCCAAACGCGCGGCCGAGCACAACCTGGCACCCATCGCGGTGTCCTGCCATCCCTTCGCCAACTGGAAGGACCAGCACCACACCCGCAAGGAACGCTATGACGCCTTGCACCATGCGCTTGGCGGCGTCGCGCGGCGGATGCTGATCTGCGGAATGCATGTACATATCGGCATCGAAGACTCCTCCTTGCGCGCCGATCTGATGCCGCAACTCTGCTATTTCCTGCCGCATCTTCTGGCCCTGTCCACGTCATCGCCCTACTGGAACGGAGAGGATACCGGCCTGTCCTCCTACCGCCTCACTATCTTTGACAACCTGCCCCGCACCGGCCTGCCGCCCATCTTCGGCAGTTGGGCCGAGTATGAACGCACCACCGGCGTTCTGGTCGATCTTGGCGTGATCGAGGACACGACCAAGATCTGGTGGGATCTGCGCCCCTCGCACCGGTTTCCGACCCTCGAAACCCGGATCATGGATGTCCAGCCCCGGATGGAGCACACGCTGTCGCTGGCGGCGATGAACCAGGCCCTGGTCCGGATGCTGTGCCGTCTCAAGGCGCGCAACCTGCGCTGGCGGCAGTATGACCGGCTGCTGATCGGCGAGAACCGCTGGCGCGCGCAACGCTATGGCGTGGGTGAGGGCCTGATCGATTTCGGAGAGCGGTCCATCAAGCCGATGACCGAATTGATGGATGAACTGATGGGGATGCTGGCCGAGGATGCCGAGGCATTGGGGACGCTCACCGAAATCGCCCGCCTGCGCCAGATCGCCGAGGGCGGCACCTCTTCCACCCGGCAGCGCCGCGCTCATGCCGAAGCCACGGCAAGGGGCGACGATCCCGGCCAGGCGGTGGTCCGCCACTTGATCGACGAGTTTCACGAGGATCTTTGATCCGACCTTTGCCGTTTCCCCGGTTGCAAAACTCCTGTAAGAATTCATAAATAAACAGTCGTTCAATTCAGCACGCCGGAGGGAGACAGGCCATGGATTTCGCACTGACCGAGGAACAGACAGCCATCTTCGACATGGCCTATGCCTTTGGGCAGGAAAACATCGCGCCCCACGCTCGCCAGTGGGAGGCCGACGGCACCATTCCCAAGGATCTCTGGCCCCGCATCGGTGAATTGGGCTTTGGCGGGCTTTATGTTTCCGAAGAAAGCGGCGGATCGGGCCTGACACGGCTGGACGCCACCTTGGTGTTCGAGGCGCTGTCGATGGCCTGCCCTTCGGTCGCGGCCTTCCTGTCGATCCACAACATGTGCGCCAAGATGCTCGACAGTTTTGCCGGTGACGCGCTGAAATCCCGCATCATGCCGGATGTGCTGAGCCTCAATACGGTGCTCAGCTATTGCCTGACCGAACCGGGCTCGGGCTCGGACGCGGCGGCGCTGAAAACCCGCGCCGAACGCACCAACGAGGGCTACACTCTGAACGGCACCAAGGCGTTCATCTCGGGCGGCGGCTATTCCGATGCCTATGTCTGCATGGTCCGCACCGGCGAGGACGGGCCGAAAGGCATATCGACCGTCTATGTCGAGGACGGCACCCCCGGCCTCAGCTTTGGCGCGCTGGAGCAGAAGATGGGCTGGAAAAGCCAGCCGACCGCGCAGGTCCAGTTCGACGACTGCAAGATCCCGGCCGAGAACCTTGTAGGCGTCGAGGGCGACGGGTTCAAATATGCGATGATGGGTCTGGACGGCGGGCGGCTGAACATCGCCTCCTGTTCGCTGGGCGCCGCGCAAACCGGGCTGGACATGACGCTGCAATACATGTCCGAGCGCAAGGCGTTCGGCAAATCCATCGACCAGTTCCAGGCGCTGCAATTCCGGCTGGCCGACATGGAGATCGAGTTGCAGGCCGCCCGAACCTTCCTGCGGCAGGCCGCATGGAAACTGGATCAGGGCGCGCCGGACGCCACCAAGTTCTGCGCCATGGCCAAGAAATTCGTGACCGAAACCGGCTCGAAAGTGGTCGATCAGTGTCTGCAGCTGCACGGCGGCTACGGCTATCTGGCCGATTACGGGATCGAAAAACTGGTCCGCGACCTGCGCGTGCATCAGATTCTCGAAGGCACGAACGAGATCATGCGGGTGATCGTCGCCCGCCACATGCTGGCCAACCGCTGAGGGAACCATGCCTGACATAGACATCCGCGTCACGGGCCGTGCGGGCCGGATCACCCTGACCCGCCCCAAGGCATTGAACGCCATGAGCTATGACATGTGCATGGCCATCGACACCGCCCTGCGCAACTGGCGCGAGGATGATGCGGTCGATCTCGTCATCTTCGATGCCGAAGGCGAAAAGGCGTTCTGTGCGGGCGGCGACATTGCCGAGCTCTACGAGACCGGCACCAAGGGCGACTATGACTATGGCCGCACCTTCTGGCGCGACGAATACCGCATGAATGCGCTGATCTTCGAATACCCCAAACCGGTGGTCAGCTTTCTGCAGGGCTACACGATGGGCGGCGGCGTGGGCATCGGTTGCCATGGCACACATCGCGTCGTGGGCGAAAGCTCGCAGATCGCCATGCCCGAGTGCGGCATCGGCCTGATCCCGGATGTGGGCGGCACGCTGATGCTGGCGCTGGCGCCGGGCCGGGTGGGCGAGTACCTGGGCCTGACCGCCGGGCGCATGGGGCCGGACGATGCCATCCTTGCCGGGTTCGCGGACCATTTCATTCCGCAGGACAAGTGGGGCGCGGTAATCGAAATGCTCGAAGCCTCGGGCGATCCCGGCCATGTCGAAACCCACGCCGAAACGCCGGAACCGGGTCCGTTGCGCGCGGCACGCGATGAGATCGACAGGCATTTCGCAGGCGAGGCGCTGGGCGACATCCTGACATCCCTGCGCGGCGACGACGGCGCGTTTGCGCAGGCGGCACTCAAGGCGATGGGGCGGAACTCACCGATCTCCATGGCCTGCACGGTCGAAATGCTGCACCGCCTGCGCGGACCATCGCTGACCATCCGCAAGGCGCTGGAGATGGAATACCGCTTCACCTATCGCGCGATGGAACATGGCGATTTCCTGGAAGGCATCCGCGCCCAGATCATTGACAAGGACCGCAATCCGCAGTGGCAATATGCCGACATGAACGTGCCCGCCGTGACCGTTTCCGGAATGCTGCAGCCGCTGGGCAAGGATGCGCTGACTTTCGAGGAGGAATGAGAGATGAAGATCGGGTTCATTGGCCTGGGCAACATGGGCGCGCCGATGGCCGCCAACCTCGCGAAGGCGGGGCACGACGTGACCGGATTTGACATGGCGGAGGTCTCGGTCGAAGGCGTCGCCATGGCCGGCTCGGGCGCCGAGGCCGCGGCGGGGGCCGATGTGGTCATCACCATGCTGCCCAACGGCCAGATCCTGCGCGCCGTCGCGGACCAGGTGATCCCGGTCATGACCGAGGGCGCCGCATTCGTCGATTGCTCGACCGTCGATGTGGACAGCGCCCGCGCGGTCGCAAAACAGGCCGCCGCAGCCGGACTGCTGCCGGTCGATGCCCCGGTGTCGGGCGGGGTCGGCGGCGCCACCGCCGGAACGCTGACCTTCATGGCGGGCGGCAGCGCCGAAGCCTTTGAAAAGGTTCGCCCGCTGTTTGAGATCATGGGCCAGAAGGCGGTGCATTGCGGCGACGCGGGGGCCGGGCAGGCCGCCAAGATCTGCAACAACATGATCCTCGGCGTCACCATGATCGCCACCTGCGAAGCCTTCGCGCTGGCCGACAAGCTGGGTCTGGATCGGCAGAAGATGTTCGATGTGGTCTCGACCTCGTCGGGATACAGCTGGACGATGAACGCCTATTGCCCCGCCCCCGGCGTCGGTCCGCAAAGCCCGGCCGACAACGACTACAAGCCCGGCTTTGCCGCCGAACTGATGCTCAAGGATCTGCGCCTCAGCCAGCAGGCGGCGGAAAGCGTCGATGCCGACACGCCCATGGGTCAGGCCGCCGCCGCGCTCTATGAACAATTCGTCGAGGCCGAAGGCGGAAAAGGCATGGATTTCAGCGCCATGCTGCCGCGGTTCGAAAAACGCGGGCGCGGCTGACCCGGTCGGATGGGCGGGTTCTTGCGCAGGGGTTGAATGCGAAGGCGCATTCGGCCGCCTGATGCGGTAAAGCGGAACCGACGGACCGGAGAACACCTCAAAGGAGCGCCCATGAAGCGGCTGGCCTGCCCCATCACGATCCTCGCCCTGGTATTGGCACCATCGTTAGCCATGGCCGGAAACGGCAAGGGCAAGGGACACAAGAAGAGCGGCATTCAGGTCGAGCGGGTCGCGCCGGGCTATGGCCGCGTCGAAACCCGCGCCGTCGGACATTGCCCGCCCGGCCTGGCCAAAAAGGCGGTGCCCTGCGTGCCGCCCGGTCAGGTCAAGAACCGCTATCGCGTCGGCGACTACATCTATCGCGATTATGTCTGGATCGACGAACCCTACCGTTACGGGTTGCGCCGCGACGGGTATTACGTGCGCGCCGGCGATTACGTCTACAGGGTGGACCGAGAAACCCATGAGGTTCTGAACCTCATCGGCGCGGTTGCCGACATCCTGAACTGAAGTCAGCCGTAAGGATCCTTGGGCTTGCGATCCTCCGACAACGAGTCCTGCCGCCGCACCACCAGCTCCTCGATCGCGTCTGCCAGGTGGGTGCGGTCGATGTTGTAATCGCCGCGTTCCACCCGCAGCCGGTGCGCGCGGATCAGCACGTCCGCATGCGTGCAGCCCGCCGGCGGCTCGAAGCGATAGCTGGCCAGTTCGATCAGCAGGCCCAGCGGATCCTTGAAATAGATCGAATCCATGAACCCTCTGTCCTTCGGCCCGGAATGCTGGATGCCGCGTTGGTCCAGCCGCGCGACCGCCTGCCAGAAGGTCGCCTGCGAGACGTTGAAGGCCAGATGGTGCACGCAGCCCGGCTCGGTCGGCGTACGGTCGGGCGTGCCCTTGCGCGCCTCGTTGGTAAAGACGGTGATCAGCCGCCCGTCGCCCGGATCGAAATAGACATGCCCCTCGTCCGGGTTGTCCAGATTGGGCTGATCGAAGACAAAGGGCATGCCCAGCACGCCCTCCCAGAAATCGATGGTGCTTTGCCGGTCGGCGCCGGTCAGCGTGATGTGGTGCACGCCTTGGGTCTGCAACTTGCGCATGTCCGCCTCCCTCCGCGGTGTCAGCGATGCCCGGCCTCCGAACCGCCAAGGGCGATGACGGCCTGCCGCGTCGCGTCGTCGGCGGGAAAGAACATTTCGATCTTCAACTCCGACATCGCGATATCGCCGGTCGCCCCAAACTGCGCGATCGTGGTGAAAAAGGAAAGCACCGCCTCGCCCACCCGGTAGCGCGCCGGGATCACCGCCGGCATCTGGAAACCTTCGGGATCGCCCTGGCGCGCGACACGCTGGGCCAACTGCTCCACCGCCCGCTCCAGAACCGCGTCGCGGCCGAAATGGGCAAGTTCCGTCCTGAGCCGCCAGAGGCTGTGCCGCTCCACCTCGTCCAGGTTGTCGATGGCGGAGCGCATCCTGTCGTTCCCCAGAAGCGCGTCGATCAGGCTGGTGCCCACGCCCACCCCGACCACGCCAAAGATCGATCCGGCGGGACCGTTCATGGCCTGAATGCACCAGTGCCGGTCGATCGCGATTGCCGGATAGGGCGCGTGCCGCTCAAGAATCCAGTCCACGGCCCGTCGCAACGGCGCAAGCTCGGGCGCGGATTTCGGATGCGTGCGATAGGCCGGCGCCAATCCGGCAGCGGCGAGCATCTGGTTGCGGGCGCTTCCGGGCACGCTCAGTTCCTCGCATAGCCGCAGCACCATCCCCCGGCTCGGCTGCGACCGGCCGGTTTCCAGAAACGATATGTGCCGCGCCGAAACCCCGGCCGTCAGCCCCAGTTCCATCTGGCTGAGCCGACGGAGCGACCGCCATTCCCTGAGTGCCGCGCCGAATTCCATGGTCATGCCTCCCGCTGGTCATGGTCACTATACCCCCGGCTTTCGCACAGGCACTTACCTGGCAGGTAATTGTTTTGCCGAACTCAGGCGCGTTACCCAAAGGCCGGCACACCAACCGGAGGATGACCGATGACCCTGTTCCAGACCGCTCCCCTGATTGTCCTGATGGGCTTTGTCGCATTTTTGGCCCTGCTTCTTTCGGGAAAGCGCATCGCAGGCCGCAATCGATGGATGATCCCCGCCGCCTTGTCGGCCGCCTACCTCGTGTGGACGCTGATTGCCGCGGCAACCGAGGGCCTTCTGGGTTTCTGGCCGGTCCTGACACAAGACTTCTGGGGCAATCAGGTCGCGTTCGATCTGATCTTCGCCATCGGGATCGCGCTCTGCTTCCTCGTGCCGGCGGCGCGGGATTGCGGTGTGCGGGTTCTGCCCTGGTCGCTGTTTGTGCTCTGCACCGGCTGCATCGGCCTGCTGGCCTTCCATGCCCGCGTTCTCTATGTCCGCGACCACGCCGCAGGCCACGCAATGGCTTGACCGATCATTCGGCGGCGACCCGTTCGGCCTTCAGCATCGGCTTCAGATAGCGCCCGGTATGGCTGCGCTCGACCGCCGCCACCTCTTCCGGCGTTCCCTCGGCCACGATCCGGCCGCCGCCGTCGCCGCCCTCGGGGCCGATGTCGATGATGTGGTCAGCGGTTTTCACCACGTCGAGATTGTGCTCGATCACCACGACCGTGTTGCCCTGATCGACCAGTTCATGCAGCACTTCCAACAGCTTGCGCACATCCTCGAAATGCAGCCCCGTGGTGGGTTCGTCGAGAATATACAACGTTCGGCCCGTGGACCGCTTGCTGAGCTCCTTCGACAGCTTGACCCGCTGCGCCTCGCCGCCCGACAGCGTGGTGGCCTGCTGTCCGACCTTGACATAGCCCAGCCCCACGCGCGCCAGCGCATCCATCTTTTCCCGGATCGCAGGCACCGCCTTGAAGAACTCCTGCGCATCTTCGACCGTCATGTCCAGAACGTCGGCAATGGACTTGCCCTTGAACTTGATCTCCAGCGTCTCGCGGTTGTAGCGGGCGCCCTTGCAGGTTTCGCAGGTGACATAGACGTCTGGAAGAAAGTGCATCTCGATCTTGATGACGCCATCGCCCTGGCAGGCCTCGCACCGGCCGCCCTTGACGTTGAAGCTGAACCGCCCCGGCTTGTAACCGCGCGCCTTGGCTTCGGGCAGTCCCGCGAACCAGTCGCGGATCGGAGTGAAGGCCCCGGTATAGGTGGCCGGGTTCGAGCGCGGCGTGCGCCCGATGGGCCTCTGGTCGATGTCGATCACCTTGTCGAGATGTTCAAGCCCCTTGATCGTCTCGCAGGGCGCCGGTGTCTGGCGGGCCCCGTTCAGCCGCATCGAGGCGGTCTTGAACAGGGTCTCGACCGTCAGGGTCGATTTTCCGCCCCCCGACACGCCGGTGACGCAGATGAACTTGCCAAGCGGAAAACCGACGGTCACGTCCCTGAGGTTGTTGCCGGTGGCCTTGACGACCTGAACGGATTTGCCGTTGCCCTCGCGCCGTGTGCCCGGCACCGGAATCTTCCGCGCCCCGGACAGGTACTGGCCGGTGATCGAGGCCGCATCCGCCGCGATGTCCCCCGGTGTGCCCTGGCTGACGACCTGTCCGCCGTGCACCCCGGCCCCCGGACCGATGTCGAACACGTAATCGGCCTCGCGGATCGCTTCCTCGTCATGCTCGACCACGATCACGGTATTGCCCTGGTCGCGCAGGTTCTTGAGCGTGCCGAGCAGACGGTCATTGTCGCGCTGGTGCAAGCCGATGGAGGGTTCGTCCAGAACATAAAGCACCCCGGTCAGGCCCGAGCCGATCTGCGATGCCAGGCGGATCCTCTGGCTTTCGCCGCCACTTAAGGTGCCACTTGAACGTGACAGCGTAAGATATTCCAACCCCACGTTATTCAGAAATCCAAGCCGCTCGCGGATTTCCTTGAGGATGGCCCGCGCGATTTCGTTCTTCTGCTCACTCAGATGGTTCGGCGCATCCTCGATCCAGTCCAGCGCCTCGCGGATGGACATCTGCACCACGTTTCCGATGTGACGGCCCGCGATCCTGACCGCAAGCGCCTCTTCGCGCAGACGGTGCCCCCGGCAGGTGCCGCAGGGCCGGTTGTTCTGGTATCGCTCAAACTCCTCGCGGATCCAGGCGCTGTCGGTTTCGCGGTACCGGCGCTCCATGTTCGGGATCACCCCTTCGAAGCTTCGTGTCACCTGATAGACCCGGCCGCCCTCGTCATAGCGGAACTGGATCTCGTCGTCGCCCGAACCATACAGGAATACCTGCTGCACATGCGCCGGCAAGTCCTTCCACGGGGTGTTCTTGTCGAACTCGTAGTGACGCGCGATGGCCTCGATCGTCTGCAGGAAATAGGGCGACTTACCCTTTCGCCAGGGCGCCAGCGCCCCATCGTACAGCTTCAGTGTCTGGTCGGGCACCACCAGCCGTTCGTCGAAGAACAGCTCGACCCCCAGCCCGTCACAGTCCGGGCAGGCTCCGAACGGCGCGTTGAACGAAAACAGACGCGGCTCGATCTCGGGGATGGTGAAGCCGCTGACCGGGCAGGCAAAATTCTCGGAGAACGTGATGCGTTCGGACTCGCCCTCTTTCGGCGCGGTTTCCAGGATCGCGATGCCATCCGCCAGATCCAGCGCGGTGCGCAGGCTGTCGGCCAGGCGGGTTTCCATCCCTTCGCGCACCACCAGACGGTCCACCACCACGTCGATGTCGTGGCGGAACTTCTTGTCCAGGGTCGGGGGTTCGTCCAGTTCATGGAACTGGCCATCCACCTTCACGCGCTGGAACCCCTGTTTGCGCAGCTCCAGGAACTCCTTCCTGTACTCGCCCTTACGATCCCGGACGATGGGCGCCAGGAGATAGCCGCGCGTCCCCTCCTCCATCGCCATGATCCGGTCCACCATGTCCTGCACCTGTTGCGCCTCGATCGGCAGGCCGGTCGCCGGGCTGTAGGGCGTTCCGGCACGGGCAAAGAGCAGCCGCAGATAATCGTATATTTCCGTGACCGTCCCGACCGTGGAACGCGGGTTCTTCGAGGTCGTCTTCTGCTCGATCGAGATGGCCGGCGACAGACCGCTGATATGGTCCACATCCGGCTTTTCCATCATGTCGAGGAACTGCCGCGCATAGGCCGACAGGCTTTCGACATAGCGCCGCTGCCCCTCGGCATAGATCGTATCGAAGGCCAGGCTGGACTTGCCCGAGCCGGACAAGCCCGTGATCACCACGAGCTTGTCGCGCGGAATGTCCACGTCGATGTTCTTGAGGTTGTGCTCGCGCGCGCCGCGCACCTCGATGTTCTTCTGTTCGCCCATGGCCCACCTCGGCAGCAATTCCTAACAGATAGTTGATGGCGGCTGAGTCTCCAACCAAAAAATGAGAACTTTTGGTGAACATTTGGGGCGATCACGGAACGGAATGCCGCGACCCCACCGCTGATCCAAGCGCCGGTGAAATGCCCGCAACACCTGCCGACCGAAAGCGCATCCACCGCAGGCACCTGCCCCGACCGATTGACCAAAAAAGCCGCACCCGCCGGGCACGGCCTTGTGCATTGCAGCCGACCGGAACCGGTCACATGTGGATCACGCGGCCATAGGCGTCCAGAACGCTTTCGTGCATCATTTCGCTGAGCGTCGGATGCGGAAAGACGGCTTGCATCAGGTCTTCCTCGGTCGTTTCCAACTGCCGGCCGACCACATAGCCCTGGATCAGTTCGGTCACTTCGGCACCGATCATGTGGGCGCCCAGAAGCTCTCCGGTCTTGGCGTCGAACACGGTCTTGATGAGTCCCTCCGGCTCGCCCAGGGCAATCGCCTTGCCGTTGCCGATGAACGGGAAACGGCCCACCTTGATGTCGTAGCCCAGTTCCTTGGCCCTCGCTTCGGTATAGCCCACCGAGGCGACCTGCGGCTGGCAATAGGTGCAGCCGGCGATGCTTTCGGGCTTCACCGGATGCGCATGTTTGCCCGCGATCAGTTCCGCCACCATGACGCCCTCGTGACTGGCCTTGTGCGCCAGCCAAGGCGCGCCCGCGATGTCGCCGATGGCATAGAGCCCCTCGACCCCGGTGCGGCAGAACTCGTCCGTCACCACATGGGTGCGGTCGATCTTGACGCCAAGAGCTTCAAGCCCGAGGTTCTCGACATTGCCGACGATGCCGACGGCGGAAATCACCGTGTCGAACGCGTGCTTCTCGACCTTGCCCTTGACCTCGATATGCGCGGTGACCTTGCCCTTGGCGCGGTCCAACTGCTTGACCGTCGCCTTTTCCATGATGGTCATGCCCTGCTTGGCAAAGGCTTTCTTGGCAAAAGCGCTGATCTCGGCATCCTCCACCGGCAGGATCCGGTCCATCACCTCGACCACGGTCGTATCGGCGCCCAGCGTGTTGAAGAAACTCGCGAATTCGATCCCGATCGCGCCCGAGCCGATCACCAGCAGTTTCTTCGGCATCCGCGGCGGCATCAGCGCGTGCTTGTAGGTCCAGACCAGATCGCCATCGGCCTCCAGACCCGGCAGTTCCCGCGCCCGGGCGCCGGTGGCCAGCACGATGTTCTTGGCGCTCAGGTCTTCGGTGCCCTTGTCGGTCTTGACGCTGACCTTGCCCTTGGCGGGGATGGTCGCCTCGCCCATGAAGACGGTGACCTTGTTCTTCTTCAGCAGATGGCCGATGCCACCCGAAAGCTGCCCGGCCACCGCGCGCGACCGCTTGACGACCGCATCCAGATCATAGCCGACCTTTTCCGCGCTCAGGCCGAAATCCTTGGCGCGTTCCATCAGGTGGAACACTTCCGACGACCGAAGCAGCGCCTTGGTCGGGATGCAGCCCCAGTTCAGGCAGATGCCGCCCAGATGCTCGCGCTCGACCACGGCGGTCTTGAGGCCCAGCTGGGCCGCGCGGATGGCGGCGACATAGCCGCCCGGGCCCGCGCCGATTACGATCAGATCAAAGGAATGTGCAGCCATGATACCCTCTCGGCGCCGGTCGTCCAGAAATTAGTTTACCATTAAACTATCTTTTTCCCCACATCAACAGCAGCCCCCCGCGACAAATGCGACGCAGGGTCAAAGCGCGTGACGGAAACCGATTGCAGCCTATACGCGGCCATCCGGTTTGGCTAGAAAAGAAGCAATACCGAACCGCTTCCGACATCCACATTCATGAACGAGGGGCTGAAATGGCCAAGACACTCAAGGACTTGTTGCTCGCCATGATCAATGCGACGTTGATCCTGGTGGCGCTTTGCCTGTTTCTGGGATGGAAGCTCGTCTCGACGCTCGACGATTTCAAACAGGATTTCGCGCAACGGCTGGACCAGCTGCAACCGCTGCGGGCACAGGCCGACGAAGTCACGGACGAATTGAAAGGGCTTCGGCAGGATCTGAAGGATCTGGGCGCCGAAGGTGGCGAAATCACTCCCGCCGTCGCGCAGCGGATTCTGAGCGTGCTGGCCCGGACGAATGTCATCGAGCAAAAGCTCGAGGCCACCCAGGCAAGGCTGGCCGAACTGGCCGAGTCACCGGATGAGCTGATCGATCACGCCATCACCACCTCGGCCGAGGCGTTTGCCACCAGCCTCAACGACCTTCGCGGGTGCAGACCCGCCTCCTAGATCGCCGCCTGGATCTCGCGCACGGTCTGGCCGTAGCCGCCGTTGCTCACATAGTCGGCTTCCTGCTCGGTCATGTCGCGATGCAGGGCCTCGTTGCGATACGGGAACCGGCCGAACTTGCGGATCACTTCGCGATGCGCCTTGGCGTGCAACAGGTTCGCGGCGCCGGCTTCGGGCATCCGCTGGTGCATGAGACGCACGCACCGCTCCTGATCGCACAGGTTCTCCGAATGCATCAACGGCATGTAGAAGAACTGTCGCGCAGGTTCATCGATCTTGAGATCCCATCCCTTGTCGATCGCGCATTTCGCCGCCGCCAGCGCCGCCCGATCCGAGGCAAAGGCCCGGCCCTCGCCGCGGAACATGTTGCGCGGGAACTGATCCATCAGAATGATATAGGCCAGTGTTCCGCTGGGATATGTCAACCACAGCGAAAACCTGCCCTGACAGGCCGCGTTCCAGGATTCCTGAAATTTGTCACGGATCTGCGCATCCAGCGCGTCGTCCTGCTTGTACCACCCTTCGGGGCCAACCTCGTCCAACCAAAAACTCAATACAGCTTCAGGACCAACCATTGCCCTTACTCCACTTCAATTCCCCCCCAGGGGCACCTTGCATTAAAATGACTTTTACATTCCTGTTACAGTAACATATTGCAACATTGGCGACACAAATCCAGTCTCTAGGCGACATCGTGCGCCTGCTGCTCCTCCTGATCGGCTTCGATCGCGAGTTCCTGCGCGACCTCCAGCGCCACCGGAGAGGCCGTGGGATAGACCGGCGCCATCGTGCCGGTCTCGTCCACAGGGACCGATGCGCGCTGGGTCATCCGGTACAGCGCATAGCCGCCCATGACGAACATCAGCGCCGCGATGAACAGGAAAAAGCCCGCCGGGCCAAAGGCCGTATCGCCCATCAGCCAGCCCGTGATCACCGGTCCGGCGATCGCGCCCAGCCCGTTGATGAAGATCAGCCCGCCCGATGCGGCGGCCATGTCCTCATGCGCAAGATAGTCGTTGGTATAGGCGATCAGCAGCGAATAAAGCGGGTTGGTCATGCCGCCGATCAGGAAGGCGGCCGCCAGAAGTACCGGAAAACTCACGCCAAATAGCATCCCGATCAAGGCGCCGCACCCGCCGATCACCGCGACCGTCAGGATCAGGAAACGCCGGTCCATGCGGTCCGAGAACCAGCCGATCGGATATTGCAGGATGATCGCGCCGATATAGAAGGACGCGATGAAGGTCGAGATTTCCGGCAGGCTCAGGCCCGCCTGCGCGCCATAGACCGCGGCCATGCCGAACTGCGCCGAGAACACGCCGCCCAACAGGAACAGGCCGACGCAGCCCAGCGGCGACGTCTTCATCAGCTGCTTCAGCGTCATCGGCTTGGTCCGGTCGAAGGCCGGGGTCGGCGAAATCGACAGAAGGATCGGCGCGAACGAGATCGAGACCAGAATCGAGGCGATCACGAAAGTCTCGTAGCCGGCCGGATCTCCGACCAGCATTAGTGCCTGAGCTGCAACAATCCCCAGGGTCTGAACGATAATGTAGAGCGAAAGCGCCTGCCCCCGGTTCTCGTTGTTGGCCGCATTGTTCAGCCAGCTTTCGGCGGTCACATACACGCCGGAAAAGCAGAACCCGATCACCACCCGGCCCAGCGACCACGCGATCGGATCGGTCAGCATGGGATACATGATCATCACCGCCGAGATGAACGAGGCCAGCGCGGCGAACACGCGCACGTGCCCGACCCGGCGGATCATTTCCGGGGCCAGGCGCGAGCCGCCGAGGAAGCCCACGAAATAGGCCGACATCACAAAGGACATCTCAAGCGTCGAAAACCCTTCGATCTCGCCGCGCACGCCCAGCAGCGTGCCCTGCAGGCCGTTGCCCACCATCAACAGGCCCATGCCCAACAAGAGCGCCCATGCGCTGGAAAGAACCTGAAGCATTCGACGTCTCCGACCTCAGCCTTCGTGTGTTGCCGCCATGCCCGATCAGACACCGCCCTCAGGGGGCTTTTCCACGACTCGCGCAGACACTTACCCGAGAATCGCGCCATTCAGGGAATCAAAAGCGACGCATCCCCGTACGAGAAGAACCGGTATTTCCGTTCGATCGCGTGAGCATAGATCCGCCGCACCCGGTCCTGCCCCATCAGTGCCGAGACCAGCATCAGAAGCGTGGATTTCGGCAGGTGGAAATTCGTCATCAGGGCGTCGGTGACGTGGAATTCGAAACCGGGATAGATGAAGATGTCGGTCTCGCCCTCCCAGGCTTCGATCCGGCCGCCCCGGGCCGCGCTTTCGATCAGGCGCAGCGCGGTGGTGCCGACCGGCACGATCCGCCCGCCCGCCGCCTGGGTGGCCCGGATTTCCGCCGCCGCCGCCTCGGTCACGCGGCCCCATTCGGCGTGCATCCGGTGCGTGGTCACGTCCTCGACCTTGACCGGCAGGAACGTGCCCGCCCCCACATGCAGCGTGACATGGGTGAACGACACCCCCCGCGCGTCCAACGCTTGCAACAGCGCCGCATCGAAATGCAGCGATGCCGTCGGGGCCGCCACCGCGCCGGAATGGCGTGCCCAGACGGTCTGGTAATCCGACTTGTCCCTCTCGTCCGCGGGCCGCTTGGCGGCGATGTAGGGCGGCAGCGGCATCGCACCGGCCTCGTCCAGCGCCCGGTCGAAATCCTCTCCGGTCAGGTTGAACCGCAGATGGGCTTGCCCGTCCTCGACGCGCTCCAGCAAGGCCGACAGCGCCGGCGAGAACACGATCTCCTCTCCGGGCCGCACCTTTTTCAGCGGTTTGATCAGCGCCGCCCAGGTTCCGTCCGCCTGCGGGTCCAGCAGGGTCGCTTCGATGGCGGCCGAGACCGGCCCCTGCGCGCTGTCCCGGTGGCGGCGGCCGTTCAGACGCGCGGGGATCACGCGGGTGTCGTTCAGGATCAGCCGGTCGCCGGGCCGCAGCCAGTCCGGCAGACGGATCACGGTGGAATCGGATATGTCGTCGCCCTGCGCCACCAGCAGCCGCGCCGACGACCGCGGACTGGCCGGGCGCGTGGCGATCAGGTCTTCGGGCAGGTCGAAATCGAAGTCGCTCAGTTTCATGCGCGCGCCTTAGCGCGAAGCGAAGGATTCGGCCACAGCCGGATCAGCGGTTTTCGACGCCGGTCCCGAACGAGCGTTCCTGGCGCGGCGGGTCCGGCACGACGATGCGGCTGCCGCCGCCCGGCACGGTCGGTCGCGGCTTGCGCAGCAGGTCGCGCAGGAACACCGGCGCAAGCCCGGACAGCGGATTGACGGCAACCTTTGGGTCGGCGATCGGACCGGTCAGGGTGTAGTTGAACGCGAACACCCCTTCGCCCTTGCGGGTCAGCACGCTGCCGATGGCGTTGACCAGATAGATCGGCGAGACCGCGCCACGCAGATCCAGCCAACCCCGGTCGGTGTTCACCCGACCGTCGAACGACAGGCCGATCGACGGCCCGACCGCGCTGCCGCTGAGTATTGTCACCTCGCCGGGCGCAATCCGCATCTGGCTGTCGATGGCGGTGAAGTTGATCCCCTGCCCCGACATTTCGTCGATCAGGCCGACCACACTGATCGCGTTCAGCAGCGCCGCCATGACCGGCGCATCCTTGATGCGGGTGTTGCTGATCTTCATGGCCGCGTCATAGACCCCCGGCCCCTGCACCGGCTCCAGAACCACGTTCAGATCGCCGCCATGCGCTTGCGGCAATATCCCGGCCGCGCGCAGGACCGAACCGGCATTCTTCGATTGCAGGGTGACACTGCTGCGCGCGCCCCGCGGCGTGACCTGTCCCGAAACCGGCGCCGCCCCGTTCACGTTGGCGGTGAAACCGCCGCGCAGCCCGCCTGCGGTCTCGAACACGCCCTGCAGCCCGGTCATCGCGATCGTTTCGGTGATCTGCAACCGGTCCAGCCGCACGTCGAGCCGCGGGCTGCTGCCCGGCGCTACCGGTCCGGCCTGGCCGTTACCGGCCCCGAAGGTCGAACGGCGCATGTCCAGGGTGCCGCCCAGAATCCGGATGTCAGGCGCCCGGCTGCCGCGCGCCACCAGTTCCGCCGGAACCGCCAGCCAGTTGCCGAGGTCGAAGGAAGACAGGCTGACCCGCTCCATCGTCCCGTCCTCCGCGAACGAGATGGTACCGGTGGTGCGCAGCCCGGCGGCCTCGACCTTGAGTTCATCGACGCGCAACTCCGACCCCAGCGTGGCCGCGACGGTCAAGGCGCCCGGCGTGTTGCTTGCCTTGCGCCAGCCCAGCTCCGGAATGGCCAACCCCACCCCGACCAGATCGGACTGCGCCACAAGCGCGGGCGGCTGACCCCCGCCCAGATCGACGGTCACATCCGCCAGCCCGGCGCCGGTCAGCATGCCCTGCGGCAGTCCCGCGCGTATCTCCGTCATCAGCCGCGGAGACAGTTCGATCTGCCCGGTCAGCCGGCTGCGGGTCGGTTCCGGACGCCCGATGGGCTGCTGCCACCGCCCCTCCATCGGCACCGCGCCGAACAGGCCGACGCCATGGATCGTCACCTGCGTCTGATCCCCACTAAGGTGCAGCAGGTCCGCGCTGACCGGGATTCCGGGCACCAGCTTGTCGCTGCGCATGTCTCCCAGGCTGCCGGTGAAGTGGTATTCCATGTCCTCCAGCATCACCCGGTCCTTGAGCGGCAGGGCCAGCGATCCTTCGACCACCACGTTGCCTTGGCCCAGATCGACGGGCAATCCGGCCTTGGTCATCACCTCCAGCGGCGGCCGATCCAAAAGCGACAGCGCCGCGGTCGCGCTGCCGCTGGCGCGAATGCGGGCGATGCCCGGCGCGGCCTTGGGGATGCCGACATCCGGAATGATGAAGGACGTTCCCGCCGCATCCACCGGCCCGCCATGATCCGGGGTCACGAACCCCTGTTGCGCCGTGACCGAAAAGCGGCGCCCGACAAGGCTCGCCTGCCCTTGTGCGTCGATCAGCGGCGGCAGGGTCTTGGCGAACTTGATGGTGGCCTGATCGAAATCGAAATCCGCATAGAGGTCGGGCGGTTCGTCCGGCCGGATCCTCACCGCCAGGTCGAGATCTTCCAGCACCCCCTCGGTCAGGTTCTCCGTCACCCATTCGCGCGGCTTGATCGCCGCCCTCTCGGGCCAGTAGTTCAGCAGCTGCGCCGGTGTCAGCCGGTCGATCTGCGCATCCAGCCCGACATGCCATCCCTCGGGCGAGCCGGTCAGGCTGCCCCAGGCGCGCAGGCGGCGGTCCGCGTCCTCGACGATGATCTGCCCGATCTGCAACCGGAACGGCGCCAGCTTCATCTGGAAATCGACCGAGGCACGGGAGAATTCGAGCGGCGCGTGATAGACACCGGCCGGATTCGCCTTGATCCCGGACGATTGGAACTGCGCGGTCAGGTTCCGCAACTCGCCCGTGTCCACGCCCTCCAGAAAGGCGTCCCCCTCGATCAGGGCCGAGCCCCAGGCGGAGTCGATCGAGATCTCGTCGAAATCGATCTCCTGCCGGCTGGGGTGATAGGTGAAATAGGTGCGCGCGGTCTCGAACGGGATCGGGCGCGTCTCGGTGGTCGGCTGCACGACGCCCTTGCCGATCTGCAGCGTGGCAAAGACCGGGCCGATGGCCGCCTGCGCATCGACGCTGCCGCGCAGCGCCCCCGAGATCGGGGCGCGCAAGACCTGCAGCCAGGCCAGTGCCGGGGTCTGCAGCGCAATGTCCTCGGCCGGCAGATCGGCGACGTTGACGCCGAAACTCGCCTCGGGCGAGCCCAGTTGACTGGTATAGTTCATCTCCACCGTGCTGGCATAGTCGCGCCCGCCCAGCAGCGAGAACCCGGTCGCGATCCGAATCTCGCCGGTTCCGCGCGTGATCTGGATATGTCCTCCGTCCAGCGTCCAGGACCGCCCCTGCCGCAGGTCGGTGTAATCCAGCGTCACCGAGGTCAGTTCGAACGAGGTCAGCGCCGACAGCGACGGCGCCAGGAACACGTTGTCGGCTTCTTCGATCAGTTCGCGCAGGCTGGGTGCCCGCTCGACCGGCGCGCTCTCCGAACCGACGGTCAGCGAGATATGACCGTTCACATCCCGCTGCAGAACGATATGCGCCCCGCTCATGATGATGCGCTTGGGCCGGACTTCACCGCGCAGCAACGGGCGCATCGCCAGGCTGGCGCGCATGTCCGCCAGCTGCGCGATCTGGCGGCCATCGGCATCGCTGAGCGTCACATCCTGCAAGCGCAGACGCGGACGCCAGCCTTCGTGGATGATGAAACTGACATCGCCGAACCGGATCTGCAAACCGCCGGTGATCTCTTCCAGCCTGCGTTCCACCCGGTCGCGCACCCATTCCGGCGCGTGCATCCTCTGGCCGACGACCATCAGGGCCGAAAAGACCGCCAGGATGATCAGGATGAACACACCCCGCATCGCCCACAACGCAGCCGCCCTTCGGCGCGACCGGCGCCGCGCGGGCCTGGCCCCTTCGGGCCGCGCCTCCGCCTGTCCTGACGGGGCGGAATTTTCCTCTGCGTCTTTCAACTTGCCCGTCCCGGCCTAGTATGGTGAGCAACGAGGTGAACAATCTGCCGGAGTACGCTCATGCCCGAAATTTCCGATCCCGCCCCAGACTTCACTCTGCCCCGTGACGGCGGCGGAGAAGTGACGCTGTCCGACCTGCGTGGCAGCGCGGTTGTCCTGTTCTTCTATCCTCGCGATGATACTCCGGGCTGCACCAAGGAATCCATTGGATTTTCCGAACATCTGGCCGAGTTCGAGGCGGCCGGCGCCAAAGTCTTCGGCATTTCCCGCGACAGCGTGGCCAAGCATGACAAATTCGTCGCCAAACACGGCCTGACCACGCCGCTTCTGTCGGACGAAGGCTCGACCGTGTGCGAGGATTACGGCGTCTGGGTCGAAAAGAACATGTACGGCAGGAAATCCATGGGGATCGAACGGTCCACCTTTCTGATCGACGCCCAGGGCCGCGTCGCGCGCATCTGGCGCAAGGTCAAGGTGCCCGGCCACGTGGAAGAGGTGCTCGAAGCGGTGCGCGCGCTGGCCTGAGGCCCGGCCGCTCTCGACCCGGGCACGGCCAGCGTCTATGACACCGGTCCGAGGTACACCGAGCGGAGGCGGCACATGGCCCAGACCCTGACCGAAATGGCGACCGAGGTTCTCGAAACCGCCGACGGGCGCGCCAAGGCCGCGCTGTCGCAGAAACATGCGGCGGCATGGGCCGCCGCGCGTCAGGGCGCAGGCCCCGCCATCGACGTCGGCACCGCCGAACCGCCCCTGCATCCGGCCCGGCCTGATCGGCCCGCTCTGTTGTCGCCGCGCGAGGTGCCGAAACGGCGGCCCGGCTCCGAGGCGGGGCGGATCGCCCTGCTGCACGCAGTGGCGCATATCGAACTCAACGCCGTCGATCTGCACTGGGATATCATCGCGCGATTCGGACACGTGCCGATGCCGATGGGTTTCTATGACGACTGGGTGAAATGCGCCGCCGAGGAATCGCGCCATTTCGAGATGGTCTGCGACTGCCTCGAAGCGATGGGCAGCCATTACGGCGCTCTGCCCGCACATGCCGGCATGTGGCGTGCGGCCGCGGACACGGCCGAGGATCTCATGGGCCGGCTGGCGGTCGTTCCCATGGTGCTCGAAGCACGCGGACTGGACGTAACCCCGGGCATGATCGAGATATTCCGCAAGGCCGGGGCGCAGCAGGCGGTCGCGGCGCTGGAGGTGATCTATGCCGAGGAAGTCGGGCACGTGGCCTATGGCTCCAAGTGGTTCCACTTTCTGTGCGGCCGGGACGACGCGGACCCCAAGGATGTGTTCCACGCCCTCGTCCGGCGCTACTTCCACGGGGCGCTGAAGCCCCCGTTCAACGAGGAAAAACGCGCCGAAGCCGGCCTGCCGCCCGACTTCTACTGGCCCCTGGCGGAAGACCTGCCGCCCCCCGGCGACACCGCGCGCTGACTGGCTGCAGCGGCCCGGAACCTGAGGTTTTCGGCAAAATCCCGCTCATCCTGCGCGCGAAATTCCCCGCTTCCCCGACCGGGCGGTTAACGAACTTGCCCCGCGGCGTCGGCGCGGTTATGCAGGCGCCCCAAGGGACGGACACTCACTCACGACCGGTCCCGACCAGGGGAAAAACGAGGAAAGGCGCGTGCGGACACGTCTTGCGATCAGAATACACGCTCTGCTGGAAAAGCACTTTCCCGAGCGCAGGGTCTTTCTCAAATCGGACACCGACACCCGCTTCATCCGGCTCCGGCCGGAAACCCAGATCGTCGCCGTCGCCGGCGTGGCCGTCATGGTCGGCTGGACCATCGTGGCCACCGCGATCATCCTCATGGACAGCATCGGATCAGGCAATTTCCGCGAGCAGGCAAAAAGAGACCAGGCGACATATCAGGAACGGCTCAACATCCTGTCGCAAGAACGGGATGCCCGCGCCGAAGAAGCCTTGGCCGCGCACGAACGGTTCAACGCCGCCCTCGAACAGATTTCGGCGATGCAGTCGGAACTGCTGAAGTCCGAAAACCGCAGGCGCGAGCTGGAAACCGGGATCGAAGTGATCCAGACGACTTTGCGCGAAACCATGAAACAGCGCGAAGAAGCCCGTGCGGCACTGGCCAAATACGAGCAGAATGCAGGCGAAGACGCGGCCGGCCCACGGCTGGCCGCGTCGGCCCCCGTCCAGATGGCCTTCATGTCGGACGCTCTGCTGCGCACGGCGCAGGAGCGCGACTCCATCGCCGCCAACGCCCGGGCGGCGCTGGATCAGCGCGCCGAGCTCGAGCTGGAAATCCAGCTCATGCGCGAGCGGAACGACCAGATCTTCCGCCAGCTGGAAGAGGCGATGACCATCTCGGTCGAACCGCTGGACAAGATGTTCCGTCAGGCCGGGATGCCGACCGACCGGATCATCGAAGAGGTGCGGCGCGGCTATAGCGGCCAGGGCGGTCCGCTGACCCCTTTATCCTTCAGCACGCGCGGTGAGGAACTGTCTGCCGACGAGATCCGCGCGAACAATCTGCTCCAGCAGATGGATCAGCTGAACCTGTACCGGATCGCGGCGGAAAAGGCGCCGTTTGCAAGCCCGGTCCACGCCACGGTGCGCTACACCAGCGGCTTCGGCTGGCGCCGCGACCCCAAGACCGGCGGCCGGCGGATGCACAACGGCTCGGATTTCGCCGGCGCGCACGGGACGGATGTCTTTGCCACGGCCGATGGCGTCGTCACCCATGCCGGCTGGCAATCGGGTTTCGGCCGCCTCGTCAAGATCAAGCACGCCTTCGGGATTGAGACACTTTACGCTCACAACACCAATATCCGCGTGAAGGTCGGCCAAAGGGTCTCGCGCGGAGATCACATAGCTGATATGGGTAGCACCGGACGGTCCACCGGCACGCATCTGCACTATGAGGTGCGCGTGAACGGAAAACCTGTGAATCCAATGACTTACATCAAGGCTGCGAAAAATGTTTTCTAAGAGCAAAGTCACCGAGCCCGCCTCCAAGGCCCCCGAAGCGGCCAAGCCGGCCGCGACCCCGGCGCCTGCCTCTCCTGCACCGTCGGACACCAAGCCCAGCACCGCGCCCAAGCCCAAGCCGCCGGCATCGGTTCTGTCGTCGGATCTGCACATCACCGGCAACCTCAAGACCTCGGGCGATATCCAGGTCGAGGGCACCGTCGAAGGCGACATCCGTGCGCATCTGCTGACCATCGGCGAAACCGCCACCATCAAGGGCGAAGTCACCGCCGATGACGTGGTTGTCAACGGCCGGATCGTCGGCCGCGTGCGCGGCCTCAAGGTGCGTCTGACCTCGACCGCGCGGGTCGAAGGCGACATCATCCACAAGACGATCGCCATCGAAAGCGGCGCGCATTTCGAAGGGTCGGTTCAGCGTCAGGACGACCCACTCAATCCCGGCCGTTCGAATGCCAAGGCCGCCGGCAATCCGGCAGCGGCAACCGCCGAAGTCAAGCAATAAACGCCCGCGGCCCGCTTGAGCCGCACCTGTTGCAAAGCGCCCGGCCCGGTCTGCGGCGCTTTCTTTTTGCGCTCCCGCCCGGTTTGCCCGCTCCGACCGGCGGCGCGCCGAAAATCTTCTTCCCAAATGAAAGACCCGCCGCCTAAACTCGGCCCATCGCATTTGGGAGGATTGTTGATGACTTCAAAGCTTTTGGCGGAGTTTCTGGGCACGTTCTGGCTGGTGCTGGGCGGCTGCGGCAGTGCCGTGCTTGCCGCCGGCGTGGCCGATGTCGGGATCGGCTGGCTCGGCGTGTCGCTGGCCTTTGGCCTGACGGTGCTGACCATGGCCTATGCCGTGGGGCACATCTCCGGCGGACATTTCAACCCCGCCGTCAGCCTTGGTCTGATGGTGGCGGGCAAATTCGAAGGCAAGGATCTGCTGCCCTATTGGGTGGCCCAGGTGGTCGGCGCGATCGCGGCCGCGATCGTGCTTTACGTGATCGTTTCCGGCGCGCCCGATTTCACCGGCGTCGGCAGTTTCGCCTCCAACGGCTATGGCAGCGCCTCGCCCGGCGGGTATTCGATGATCGCCGGATTCGTGACCGAGGTGGTGATGACCGCGTTCTTCCTGCTCATCATTCTCGGTGCCACGTCGCGCGGGGCGCCCGCGGGCTTTGCCCCGATCGCCATCGGCCTGGGGCTGACCCTGATCCACCTGGTGTCGATCCCCGTCACCAACACCTCCGTCAACCCGGCCCGTTCGACCGGCGTGGCGCTGTTTGCCGATGCGCCGGCGCTGGCGCAGCTCTGGATGTTCTGGGTGGCTCCGCTGATCGGCGGCGCCATCGGCGGGCTGATCTGGAAGGCGCTGTCGTCGGACGACTGAGACCCGGCAATTCGGACAGCACGCAAAGCAATGGGGCGCCGCCATCGGGGCGGCGCCCGGCTGTCTTGCATTGACCACATCCGGCCATGATTTCGCCGCCCGTCGGCATGGCCGGTTGATCTCCGGGGCGTTTCCCCGAACAGTGCGGCAACCGCAACAAAGACGCAAACCATGCTGGCACGGCCCAAGTTCAAGCGCCCGAAATCCTCCATTCCGGCCCTGACCGGGCTGATCGCCGTGGCCGCGATCCCGTCGGTCCACTATCTCTGGCCCGAGATGCCGGACGTGTCCTACCGCGACCAGGCGGCCCTGTTCGCGCTCTGCATCTTCGCGCTGCTCGCAGCCTCCGAGATCGCGTTCTCGAAGGTCCACAGATCCCTCGGCACCGGGCTGGTCTATCGCGCCGCAAATGTCACGAACCCGCGGTACATCCAGGATTTCCAGATCAAGCTGGTCGGTCTGGCGGTCAGTTTTCTGCTGCTGGCCGGATACTATCTTGCCGCCGATCTCTATCGCGACGCGTGGTATGCGCCGTTTTTTTCGTTCCTGTCGGATTATTGGCCGATCATCCTGGCGGCCACCCTGATCAATGTCACGGTGGTCCATTTCGCCATGCGCCACCCGCGTGACGGGCTTTGGCACCTTGGGCATGCGGTGCTGACCCTCGGGCGGCAACCGGTGCGGGCGCGGGAACTCAAGACCTATCTCCTCAGCCTGGCGATCAAGGGGTTCTTCCTGCCGCTGATGTTCTGCTATCTGGTCGAGGACTGGACCTATCTGGCCTCTGTCTCGCTCTGGGCCTCGGCCGATTTCGCCGAGGTCTATCAGTACCTGTTCCGGTTCTCCTTCTTCTTTGACCTGACCATCGTCGTGATCGGATACGCGATGGCGACCCGGCTTCTGAATACCCACATCCGCTGGACGGAAACCACGGTCGGCGGCTGGCTGGTGTGCATCATCTGCTACGCGCCCTTCTGGCAGCTGCTCTCGCGGGACTACTTCAACTATGTCGAAGACGGCTTTGCCTGGGGCGTCTGGCTGTGGGACCATCCGGTGCTCTACGGGCTGTGGGGCGGCGCCATCCTGTTTCTTCTGGCAATCTATTCGCTGGCCGAGGCCCGCATGGGGCTGCGGTTCTCGAACCTGACCTATCGCGGCCTGGCCTGCGCCTTTCCCTACAGCGTCAGCAAACACCCCGCCTATCTGAGCAAGAACCTGACCTGGTGGCTCATATCCATTCCCTTCATCGCGACGGAGTTCTGGGTCGGGCTGGCCAACTGCCTGGCGCTGCTGGGCGTCAACCTGGTCTATTTCCTGCGCGCCTGGCACGAGGAACGGTGCCTGTCGGCGGCCCCGTCATACCGCGCCTACAAACGCCACATCAACCGCCATGGCCTGTTGGCGCAGATCCGCAGCCGGATGCCCGGCGGCAACCGCAACGTCCCGGCCCGGACGAACTCGCTTTCGTGAAAATCGGATCGGACGCGAAGGGTCAGTCTCCCAGCATCCATCGCCCGTCCGGCCAGAAGGCATGGAAGGCAAAGGCGAACATCACGTCATGCGCCACGTCCCGCCCCTGCCCGTCGCGAACCCGGATCGAGCCCACGTCGCGGCCCTTGCCGATCGATCCGGTATCCAGCGCCGAGGCCTGGCCCGCCGTCCAGGTGATCCGCACCCCGGCCTCGCGCACTTCGCCCTGCGCGCTCAGGCGCGTCATCGGCCAGGCCCTGTCATCGACCCGGACCACCCGCTCCAGCGGGTGAATGCCGTGCGGCGGCATCTCGCCGGAATAGAGGAACGGTTTGCGCGAAGTGTCGTAGCCGCGATAGGGATTGCGCCCGTAGGCCCGGTTGTGCGGCGGCTCGGCCATCACCAGCCCGTCCCGGTTGCGAGCCTGGAACTCGGCCCAGCTTTCCATCCAGGAGGGCAGCGTCTTCAACCGCGTTCCCGTCAGCTCGCCCACGATCGCCTCGCCCACCGCCTGCTGCCACCAGCTTTCGGTCTGGCGGTCATACATCACCATGTCCGAATGGCGCAGCTTGCCGCTGACGCCGAAACTCAGCTCCCCGTGCCGGGTGCGCCGGTCAAAGGTGACGGCCGAATTGCAGAGCGGGCAATAGGTGACGGCCACCGGCACATTGCCGATGCGGTCGTTCACGATCTCGTGCCAGATCAGATAGCGGATGGGATAGGCCCGCGGCGTCGCCCCGGCGATCTCAACCGTGATCACCGGCTCGCGCGATCCGATGCCCCGCTTGTCCGCCGCGCGCACGAATTGCGGATCGTCCAGCGCCGGTATGCCGTCCTTGGGCGGCCCGCCCGACTGGATCTCGGCCCAATCGGCAACGCTGGTGCGGCTGAAATCGGTCTGGGGCCACTCGCCTTGCCAGAACCGCGGGTTGGCCCAGACGGGGACTGCGGCGACGAGAAACAGGACAAGTGTCAGGATACGCATGCGCATGCTCCGAACCGATGCGCAATCCTGCGAAACACCCGGCGGCAAAGCCAGCCCCTTGCACACAGACGTGATGGGTCGTGCGGGCGCCGTCACGCCATGTGCGACCGACGGACAACCGAAACCTCTGTGCGGCAGGGCCGTCCGTCAGCGCAGGCGCGGGATCACTCGGTCACTGTGACCTTTTTCATCATGTCGGGCTGGCCGATGACCGCGCCGTTCGGCCCGGTGCCGCGCTTGATCGCATCCACCACGTCCATGCCGCCCGTGACCTGGCCCACCACGGTATAGTCGCCGTCCAGGAACGGGCCCGGCGCGAACATGATGAAGAACTGCGAATTGGCGCTGTCGGGATCCTGCGCGCGCGCCATGCCCACGGTCCCGCGATCATAGGTGATGTCCGAGAATTCGGCCGGCAGGTCCGGGCGATCCGATGCGCCGGTGCCCGCGCGGCGCATGTCGCTGCCGATCCGGCCATGCTGAACGTCGCCGGTCTGGGCCATGAACCCGTCGATCACCCGGTGAAACATCACGCCGTCATACTGGCCTTCGCTGGCCAGCGCCGTGATCTGCTCCACATGCTTCGGCGCGACATCCTCGAACAGGTCGATGGTGATGATGCCGTTGGCCTCGCCTTCGACCTCGATCTCGAGCCCCGTCGCCAGCGCGGGGCTGGCCAGCAGGGCAAATGCGGCTGCAAGCTTATGCATCGGCGGCCACCTTGACGCTGATCATGCGGTCGGGATTCGCGGGCGGTTCGCCGCGGGTGATGGCATCGACATGCTCCATTCCCTCGATCACGCGGCCATAGACGGTGTATTGGCCGTTCAGGAAATGGTTGTCCTTGAAATTGATGAAGAACTGCGAATTGGCCGAGTTGGGGTTGGCCGACCGCGCCGCCCCCAGTGTGCCCCGGTCATGCGGCAGTTTCGAGAACTCCGCCGGCAGGTCCGGCAGCGCCGAACCGCCCGTGCCGGCCATGCGGATGTTGAACCCGTCCTCCATGTCGCCGTGCTGGACATCGCCGGTCTGGGCCATGAACCCGTCGATCACCCGGTGAAAGCACACATTGTCATATTCGCCCGCCCGCGCCAGTTCTTTCATGCGCTCGGAATGCTTCGGCGCCACGTCCGGCAGCAGTTCGATGACCACGTTGCCGCCCGCAAGCTCGATGATGATGGTGTTTTCGGGATCCTTGATCTCGGCCATTTGGCCCTCCTGTCGATGGATATTGCGCGAATACCTAAGCCCCATGGGCCTGAATGCCAAGTGACGCATTGACCTTGGGACCAAATGCAGGAAAAGAACCGCGCAAATCCTTTCAACGCAGCGGAGTGGACGCGATGGGCTGGAAAACACTCGACGACATGGATCTCAGCGGCAAGCGCGTGCTGGTGCGCGTCGATATCAACGTGCCGATCGTGGATGGCGTCGTCACCGACTCGACCCGCATCCGCCGCATCGCCCCCACCGTGCGCGACATCCTGGCCGCCGGCGGCAGGCCGATCCTGCTGGCGCATTTCGGACGCCCCGGCGGCGAACGGCGCGAGAACCTGTCGCTGAAACAGCTGATCCCGACGCTGGAACGCGCCTTCGAGACGCCGGTGCGCTTCGCCGCCGACTGCGTCGGCCCCGCCGCCGAACTGGCGGCGGAGTCGCTGCAGCCGGGCGAGGTTCTGCTGCTGGAAAACACCCGCTTTCACGCCAGCGAAACCAAGAACGACCCCGCGCTTGCGGCCGGCATGGCGCGGCTGGGCGATGTCTATTGCAACGATGCCTTCTCGGCCGCGCACCGGGCGCATTCCTCGACCGAAGCCATCGCCCGCCTGCTGCCCGCCTGCGCGGGGCGCCTGATGCAGGCGGAACTGGAGGCGCTGGAAAGCGCGTTGAGCCACCCCCAGCGCCCGGTCACGGCGGTCGTGGGCGGCGCCAAGGTCTCGACCAAGCTGGAGCTGCTGAGCAACCTGATCGAGAAGGTCGATTACCTGGTGATCGGCGGCGGCATGGCCAACACCTTTCTCGTGGCCCAGGGTCATCCCGTGGGCAAATCGCTGGCCGAGCGGATCATGAAGGACACCGCCGCCGAGATCCTCGCCAAGGCCGAGATGCTGGGCTGCAGCATCGTCCTGCCCCGTGACGTGGTGGTGGCCAGGAAATTCGAGTCGCACGCCCCGCACGAAGTCCTGCCTGCCGATCAGTGCCCCGAGGATGGGTTGATCCTGGATGCCGGCCCCGAAAGCGTCGCCGCCATCGTGGACATCTTCGCCAAAAGCCGGACGCTCATCTGGAACGGCCCGCTGGGTGCGTTCGAACTGGAACCGTTCGACGCCGCCACCAATGCGGCGGCCCTGAAAGCCGCGGCGCTGACCCGCGCGGGCAAGTTGACCTCGGTCGCGGGCGGCGGTGACACGGTGGCGGCGCTCAACGCCTCCGGCGCGGCGGGAGATTTCTCGTACATCTCCACCGCCGGCGGCGCGTTTCTCGAGTGGATGGAAGGCAAGACGTTGCCGGGCGTCGCGGCCCTGAACGGCGACTGACGCCCGGCCCGGCGGTCAGCGTCGAACGGGCCGCCGCACCGCCTCCCCGTCCGGGCGATCGGGCCGCACCGACGGGCTGCCGCCATCCGGACCGTCATCATCGCCATTCACGATCGCGTCGCGCATGTCCTGGATATCCGAACTGTGCATCCAGCGCAGCCCGGTAGTGCGAAATACAACGTCGAACATTGTCGTCTCCTTCTCCCCGTCGGCGGGTCATCCGGGCCGGATGGTCTGTGCCCGTGGCGTCATTGCATCGAGCGTGCGCAGGATGCCCTCGTGGCGCGCAAGATCGTCCTTGATCCGCAGCTTGCGGCGCTTGAGCTGTTGCAGCGTCGCGCTGCACGGCGCCGGACGTTTGAGTTCCTCCATGATCCTGGCCTTGAGTTCCAGCTGCCGCTGGCGCAGCTTGGCCATGCGAACCTTGAGCGAGAATTTCTTGACGCGCGGACTGGTTTTCATGAGACCTCCCGAATTCTGCATTGCCCGGTTTCATTGATTGCACTTCAGATATGGGACCGCGGGGGCTTTAAACGAGACAATCCAGTAATGATTTAGGATAGGAAAAACCTATCGAACCGGAGCCGCCCGCCCATGCCGACCGAAATCACCCTGCGCCAGATCCGCTATTTCGACACGCTGGTCCGGGTCGGCCAGTTCCGGCGCGCCGCGCAGCAGCTGGCGATCAGCCAACCCTCGCTGAGCCTGCAGATCAGCGCCTTCGAAGAGGCCCTGGGCGTACGGTTGCTGGAGCGCAACCGCAGCGGGCTGATCCTGACCCCGGAAGGCCGCGACGTGGCCGCCCTGGCCGAAAACGTGCTGCGCGAAATCGAGCTGCTGGCCAGCTACACGTCGCCGTTGCGCGGCGGGCTGCGCGGCACGTTGCGGCTGGGCGCGACCGCCACGATCGGTCCCTACCTCCTGCCGCGCGTGCTCCAGCGTCTGCACGCCGCGCATCCCGACCTGCGCCTGCTGGTGCGCGACGGCACCCCGCGCGAACTGGCCGAGGATCTGGCCGCCGGTCAGCACGACATGATCCTGACGCAACTGCCGGTGCAGGGCGAAATCTATCGGGTGCGCCCGCTGTTTCGCGAACCGCTGCATCTGGCGGTCGCGCCCGAGCACGAATTCGCCGGACGCCAGCAGGTCGAGCGCGCCGAACTGTCCGGGCAGACCATGCTGAGCCTAGGCCCCGAGCACCGGCTGCACCGGCAGATCGCCGATCTGTGCGACGACACCGGCGCGGTCCTGCGCAGCGATTTCGAAGGCACCAGCCTCGATGCCCTGCGCCAGATGGTGTCCATGAACATGGGGGTGACGCTGCTGCCGGCGCTCTATGTCCGTTCCGAGGTCCGGGATCGCGGCGGCGACGTTTCGGTGAGCAAGCTGCGCGGCATGTACCGCACCGTCGGCCTGGTCTGGCGCAGCGCCAGCGGCCGGCCCCGCGCCTTTTCGGACTTTGCCGGGGTGATCGACGCGGTGATCCGCGAGAACTATGCCGGCATCGTGTCCCCGCAGGGCTGAATGCCCGGCGCGAAGAAATTCAAGCCCTTGTTGCAGAACGGGGATTCACAAGCCGAATCACCTGTGACATAGTGGCAAGAGATGTCCGCAAAGGGCACGTTTCTTGAGGCAGTGATCATACGGCGGTAAGCAGAGTGTCCCGTTCCCACCGGCCCGGTCTGGGCGCAATCCTGTTCTTTGCATTGGCTTTCGCGCTGGGTGTCTATTTCACCTTCGCCGCCGTGCAGGGCGACTATGGCCTGTTCCGGCGGGTCGAGATTGCGGCGGAACGGGATGCTCTGTCGCGCGATCTGGAGCGCCTGCAGGCCGAAATCGCGCGGATGGAGAACCTCACCCGCAGGCTGTCCGACACCTATCTCGATCTCGACCTTCTGGATCAGCAGGCGCGCTCGGTCCTGGGCATGATCCGGGCCGACGAAATCGTCATCCACTGACCGCCCGCCTGTTGCATCGCCGAGCGGGGCCGTTACCGTAACGGGCATGTTCACCGCATCCGACGCCCTGCGCCGCGCCCGCGCCTTCGCCGACACCCATGCCCTGCAGATCCCGGTGCTCCTGGCCCCGATGGCGGGCGCATGCCCGCCCGACCTGTCCATCGCCGTGGCCCGCGCCGGCGGCATGGGCGCGGCCGGCGTGCTGATGATGTCGCCCGACCAGATCGCCGACTGGACCCGGTCCGTGCGCGCGGCCACCAACGGCGCCTTCCAGCTCAACACCTGGATCCCGGATCCCGACCCCGAACGCGACCCCGCGCACGAGGCGGCGGTGCGCCGGTTTCTGGCCGGCTGGGGACCGGAGGTGCCGGACGAGGCCGGCGACGCGCCCGGCCCGGATTTCGAGGCGCAATGCGCCGCAATGCTGGCGGCCGGGCCGGCGGTGATTTCGTCGATCATGGGGCTTTATCCGCCGGATTTCGTGGCCGGGATGAAGGCGCGCGGCATCCGCTGGTTCGCGACCGTGACCACGGTGGCCGAGGCCCGCGCCGCCGTCGCCGCCGGGGCCGATGCCGTGGTGGCCCAGGGCATGGAGGCCGGCGGCCATCGCGGCGCCTTTCAGGCCGACCAGGCCGCCAGCCGGCTGGTCGGGCTGTTCGCCCTGCTGCCCGCCGTGGCCGATGCCGTCGATGTTCCGGTCATCGCCACCGGCGGCATCGCCGACGCGCGCGGCGCGGCGGCGGCGCTCATGCTGGGGGCGTCGGCGGTCCAGATCGGCACCGGTTTCCTGCGCACGCCCGAGGCGGGCACGACACCCGTCTGGGCCGACGCGCTGGGCCGGGCGGCCCCCGAGGACACGGTGCCCACCCGCGCCTTTTCCGGCCGCCTGGGCCGCAGCCTCCGCACCGCCTACGCCACCGCCGCCGCCGCGACCGACGCCCCGGCGCCGGCCCCCTACCCGGTGCAGCGCAACCTGACCGCGCCGATGCGGGCCAGCGCCGCCGCGGCCGGGGATCTCGACCGGATGCAGGCCTGGGCCGGACAGTCGGCCGGGCTGGCGCAGGCGCGTCCGGCGGCGGACATCCTGCGCGATCTGTGGCGCGACACCGAGCGCGCCCTGGGCGGCTGACCCTGCGGACTGCCCCCGCGTCATATTAACGCTCGCAACTCGATGGAAAATCGATTATGAAATAGTTTAACGCTAAACTATCCTGCCGCAATGGGGAGGGCGCCACAATGGCCGCGCGAAAAACCGCAAAGAAACCAAATGTTTCGGCGGACGAGCTGAAACTATACTACCGCGAGATGCTGTTGATCCGCCGATTCGAGGAAAAGGCAGGTCAGCTGTACGGCATGGGTCTGATCGGCGGCTTCTGCCACCTCTACATCGGACAGGAGGCGGTCGTCGTCGGTCTCGAAGCCGCGGCCGAAGATGGCGACAAGCGCATCACCTCGTATCGCGACCACGGCCACATGCTCGCCTGCGGCATGGACCCGGACGGCGTCATGGCCGAGCTGACCGGCCGGATCGGCGGCTATTCCAAGGGCAAGGGCGGCTCCATGCACATGTTCTCGAAAGAGAAGCATTTCTATGGCGGCCACGGCATCGTCGGCGCGCAGGTGCCGCTGGGCGCGGGCCTGGCCTTTGCCGACAAGTACAAGGACAACGGCCGCGTGACCTTCACCTATTTCGGCGATGGCGCGGCCAACCAGGGCCAGGTCTACGAAACCTTCAACATGGCGGCGCTCTGGCAGCTGCCGGTGGTCTTCGTGATCGAGAACAACCAGTACGCCATGGGGACCGCGCAGGCGCGCTCGACCTCGACCAAGGACATCTACCACCGCGGCGAAGCCTTCGGCATCCCCGGCGAGATCGTTGACGGCATGGACGTTCTGGCGGTCAAGGCGGCCGGGGAAAAGGCGGTCGCGCACTGTCGCGCCGGCAAGGGCCCCTACATTCTCGAAGTCAAGACCTACCGCTATCGCGGCCACTCGATGTCCGACCCCGCCAAGTACCGCACCCGCGAGGAGGTGCAGAAGGTGCGCGAACAGCACGACCCGATCGAGCATGTCCGCGAAATGCTGCTCTCGGGCAAGCACGCGACCGAGGACGATCTCAAGGCCATCGACAAGGAGATCAAGGAGATCGTCAACCAGGCCGCCGAATTCTCGAAAGACAGCCCCGAGCCTCCGGTCGAGGAGCTCTGGACCGACATCTACGCCTGAGAGGACGAATAAGACATGGCAACCGAAATTCTCATGCCCGCCCTTTCGCCCACGATGGAAGAAGGCACCCTGGCCAAATGGCTGGTCAAGGAAGGCGACACCGTAAGCTCGGGCGACATTCTGGCCGAGATCGAAACCGACAAGGCGACGATGGAGTTCGAAGCGGTCGATGAAGGCATCGTCGGCAAGATCCTGATCGGCGAAGGCACCGAAGGGGTCAAGGTCAACACCCCCATCGCGATCCTCGTCGAGGAAGGCGAAGACGCCTCCGCCCTGCCCTCGGCTGCGCCCGCAGCCGACGCGGGCAACGAGGCCGCCGCGCCAGCGGCGCCCGAGGCGCCCGCCCCCACCCCGGCCGCCGCGCCGGCCGCGCCCGCGGTCGATCTGTCGCCGGACTGGCCGGCGGACGCGCCCATGAAACAGCAGACGGTCCGCGAATCCCTCCGCGACGCCATGGCCGAAGAGATGCGCGCGGATGAGGACGTCTATCTGATGGGCGAGGAGGTCGCCGAGTATCAGGGCGCCTACAAGGTCAGCCAGGGTCTGCTGGACGAGTTCGGATCCAGGCGGGTGATCGACACGCCGATCACCGAGCACGGCTTCACCGGCATCGCCGTCGGGTCGGCCTTCGGCGGGCTGAAGCCGATCGTCGAGTTCATGACCTTCAACTTCGCCATGCAGGCGATCGACCAGATCATCAACTCCGCGGCCAAGACGCTCTACATGTCCGGCGGCCAGATGGGCTGCCCGATCGTGTTCCGCGGCCCCAACGGCGCCGCCGCGCGCGTGGCGGCCCAGCACAGCCAGGACTATGCCGCCTGGTACATGCAGGTGCCCGGCCTCAAGGTGGCGATGCCCTATTCCGCCGCCGACGCCAAGGGCCTGCTGAAAACCGCGATCCGCGATCCCAACCCGGTGGTGTTCCTGGAAAACGAAATCCTCTACGGCCGCTCCTTCGACGTGCCGCAGATCGACGACCTCGCCATTCCCTTCGGCAAGGCCCGCATCTGGCGCGAAGGCAGTGACGTGACCATCGTCAGCTTCGGCATCGGCATGCAATTCGCGCTCGAGGCCGCCGACAGGCTGGCCGAAGAGGGCATAAACGCCGAGGTGATCGACCTGCGCACGCTGCGCCCGATGGATACCGGTGCCATCATCAACTCGGTGATGAAGACCAACCGCCTGGTCACGGTCGAAGAGGGCTGGCCGCAGGGCTCGGTCGGCAGCTACATCAGTTCCGTGGTGATGCAACAGGCGTTCGACTATCTCGACGCGCCGGTAGTCACCCTGACCGGCAAGGACGTGCCCATGCCCTATGCCGCCAACCTCGAAAAACTGGCGCTGGTGACCACCGACGAGGTGATCGAAGCCGTCAAGCAAGTGACCTATCGGTAAGGAGCGACAGACAGATGCCCACCGAAATCCTGATGCCTGCGCTCTCCCCCACCATGGAGGAAGGCACGCTCGCCAAATGGCTGGTCAAGGAAGGCGACACCGTCTCCTCCGGCGATCTTCTGGCCGAGATCGAAACCGACAAGGCCACGATGGAATTCGAGGCGGTCGATGAAGGCACCGTCGGCAAGATCCTGATCCCCGAGGGCACCGAAGGGGTCAAGGTCAACACCCCCATCGCCGTACTGCTGGAAGAAGGCGAAAGCGCCGATGACATCGCCGCGGCTCCGGCCAAGGCGCCCGAGGCTGCGCCCGCAGCCGACGCGGGCAACGAGGCTGCCGCCCCCGCGGCACCCGAGGCGCCCGCCCCGGCTCCGGCGGCCCCTGCAAAAGCCGATGGCGGGCGCATCTTCGCCTCGCCGCTGGCCCGCCGGATCGCCGCCCACAAAGGGCTGGATCTGGCGCAGATCACCGGCTCCGGCCCGCATGGCCGCATCGTCAAGGCGGATGTCGAAGCCGCAACCGCGACGGCCCCGGCGGCCACGCCTGCCGCGGCGGCAAGCGCGGCGCCCGCACCCGCGGCGGCCCCCGCCGGCCCCTCGGCCGACATGGTGGCCCGCATGTACGAAGGCCGCGAGTACCAGGAGGTCAAGCTGGACGGCATGCGCAAGACCATCGCCGCCCGTCTGGCCGAGGCCAAGCAGACCATCCCGCATTTCTACCTGCGCCGCGACATCAGGCTGGACTCGCTGCTGAAGTTCCGCAGCCAGCTGAACAAGCAGCTGGAAGCCCGCGGCGTCAAGCTCAGCGTCAACGACTTCATCATCAAGGCCGTCGCCAACGCGCTGCAGCAGGTGCCCGAATGCAACGCCGTCTGGGCGGGCGACCGGGTGCTGCAGTTGAAACCCTCGGACGTGGCCGTGGCCGTGGCCATCGAAGGCGGGCTGTTCACCCCGGTCCTGCAGGACGCCGACACCAAGTCGCTCTCGGCCCTCTCGACCGAGATGAAGGATCTGGCCGCCCGCGCCCGCGAGCGCAAGCTGGCCCCACACGAGTATCAGGGCGGCACCTTCGCCGTTTCGAACCTGGGCATGTTCGGCATCGACAATTTCGACGCCATCGTGAACCCGCCCCATGCGGGCATCCTGGCGGTCGGCACCGGCCTGAAGAAACCGGTCGTGGGCGAGGACGGGGAGCTGACCGTGGCCACCGTCATGTCCGTCACCATGTCGGTCGATCACCGGGTCATCGACGGGGCGCTCGGCGCGCAACTGCTGCAGGCCATCGTGGACAATCTGGAAAACCCGATGGTCATGCTGGCCTGAGCCGGAACGCAGGAATGAAAAAGCCGCCCCGGACTCCGGGGCGGCTTTTTCGTTTCCGGTCTCGGGCGTTACTGATCCTTGCCCAGCATGTGATCCATCGAGATGGCGGGCTGATCGCAGCCGGCCTCGCCCACGATCTTGGCGGGGATACCCGCCACGGTCTTGCAGGGCGGCACGTCCTGCAGCACCACCGAGCCGGCGGCGATGCGGCTGCACTTGCCGACCGTGATGTTGCCCAGCACCTTGGCCCCGGCCCCGATCAGAACGCCGTCGCCGATCTTGGGATGGCGGTCCTCTTCTTCCTTGCCGGTTCCGCCCAGCGTCACCGAATGCAGCATCGACACGTTGTCGCCCACCACGGCGGTCTCGCCAATGACGATGGAATGCGCGTGGTCGATCATGATTCCCTTGCCGATCCGCGCGGCGGGATGAATGTCGATCCCGAAGATCTCCGAGGACCGCATCTGGAAGAAATAGGCCAGGTCGTGCCGGCCCTTGCGCCACAGCCAATGCGCCACGCGATAGGCCTGCATCGCCTGATAGCCCTTGAAGTAGAGCACCGGCTGCAGCAGCCGGTGGCAGGCCGGATCGCGCTCGAACACCGCCATCAGATCGGCCCGCGCCGCCTCAAGCAGGCTGGGATCGTTCTCATAGGCTTCGTCCACGATCTCCCGCAGCACCATCATCGACATCTCGTTCGAACACAGCTTGGCCGAAATGCGATAGGACAGCGCCCGTTCCAGGCTCTTGTGGTGCAGGATGCAGGCGTGCACCAGCCCGCCCATCAGGGGTTCCTTCTCGACCGCGGCCTCGGCCTCGGTGGTGATGCGATCCCAAACGGGATCGACCGGAGTGAGCTTTCTGCGCGTTTCGATCATGGCCTTTCGTCCTCTGCTCCGTCTAGAATACCCATCTAGGCCAGAAAAGGCCAAACGCAAACCCTTGATGCGCGGCGCAACAAAAATGAATGAGACCGAGATCGACCGCTTCCGGGCCCTGATCCGGCACCGGCTTGCGGAGCTGGAGGCCGGCTCCGAGGCCGGGCGCGCTGCGCAGGCGGTCGTCGAACTCGACCAGCAGGCGGTGGGCCGCCTCTCGCGCATGGATGCCCTGCAGAACCAGGCCATGGCCAAGGCCCAGCAGGCGCGGCGCGACGCCGAAACCAATCGCCTGCACGCCGCCCTGCGCCGCATCGAACAGGGCGATTACGGCCATTGCGACGAATGCGGCGACGAGATCGCGCCCGGGCGACTGGAACTCGATCTCGCGGCCACCAGATGCGTCAGCTGCGCCTCCGGCTGAGTGCGTGCCGGATCAGCTGGCGCAGCACCGTCTCGAAACAGGAACAGTAGTCGAGATCGTCGAATCCCGGCTCGTCCGCCAGCCGGCGCTGGCGGGCCGCCGCCATCAGCGACCCGTTTCCGAACAGCGGATGCAGCCGCCCGGTCGCCCGGACATGACGATCCGCGATGTCGGCTTCCTCGATCAGACGCCGGCACAGGCGCGCGCGCTGCCCGGGCGCCGCGTTCAGCAGCGCCCGCGCCGCCGCGCTGACATCGCCGTGAAGAACCGGGCGCATGGCCGCTCACGCCACCGTGGCGCGCGCGAACGGCCCGGTCCCGAAGGTGGCCGAGATCTGCGCGACTTCGACATCGAAGGGCCGGGCGACCCCGTCCGCCGCCTGCGCCGCCGCGTCATAGACCCAGTGCGGCGCGGCCGTCACGTCCTCCCGCACGAGGGCGCCGTTGCGGCGCACCCGCACCAGATAGGCTTCGCGCTCCTCGCCCAGCGGCACGTCCAGCGCCCCCCAGTCGTCGCCGTCGAGCCGCGTGCGCCGCACCCAGTTCACCGCGACATCCCCGCCCGTCTGCGCCAGGCGCAGATGCACGGGCGCATAGGGCCGCAAACCGTTGCCCGCAAAGGCTTCGATCCGGTGGCTGTAGGACGCATCGTCATACCCGCGCCGGGCCGGGCCGATGCGATAGTGCCGCGCCAGCAGCCGCTCGACCCGGGTCAGCCCGATCTGCGCGACCGCCTCGTTCAGCAGCACGAACGTCGATCCGGCCGGCCAGATCGGCGGCATCAGCGCGTCGCTGCCCAGTTGCCCGCGCAGCCGCCCGGACAGCAGGTATGTGCCTTCCGCCACCAGCTCGGCTTCGCGGAACTGGAACAGCTCCCAGTTCCCGGCGCTGCCATCCCCGATCGCCGCCAGGTTGGCCCCGTTCAGCACCGCCGACGCCGGGCGCGACTCCAGCGTCCCATCGACCAGCCGCACCCGCAGCGCCGCGCCCTCGTCCCAAAGGCCCGGCGCCGCGCGGACCAGCCCGGTCTCGGTCCTGCCGATCACCGCGCCGCGCGCCACGATCCGCTCCAGCCGGTAATCCTCGTCCCGGTCCGAGGCATACACCGCCACCGTTCCCGGCCAGGGCTTCGCCGCCACGGCCAGATGCGGCGCATGCGGCACCTCGTCCCCGGTGATCAGGGGCAGGTCCAGGAACACCGGCAGCACCGGCAGCGGCGGCACGAAGGGTCTGGCGCTCGGCAGAACATCGTCGAATTCCGCCGCGCGATAGAAGTTCGGCTCCACCCGCACCGCCTCGACCAGCTGCAGCTCCGCCTGCTCGACCCGGTCGATCCGGAACAGGATCGGGCTCTGGCCGTCCTCGCGCGGCAGCCGCACCACGTCGCCCGCGCCCAGCGCCAGCATCGACGGCGGCAGGGCGAACCGGACCGTCTCGCGCGCGGCGCGCGCCTCGGTCAGCCAGCGTTCGACCGTCTGCTGCCCCTCGGCGCGGGTCATCGACAACGGGAATTCGCTGGTGGCCACCGCGTGGGTTGCGGAATCCGGCAGCACCGCTTCTTCCGCGACGATCTCGTGATCGGCATCGGACTGCACGAATTTCAGCCGCACGCGGCCCGCCATCTCGGCCTCCGCCTCGCGCCGATGCGCCACCGTGCCCTCGATCTCGTCGCTCAGCGCGAAGCGGTCCGCGCCCAGATCGACCGGGCGCGCGCCGGTGCGCATCCGGAATTTCAGCACCCCGTCCCGTTCGATGGCATCGAACCCGTAGCGCAGCATCAGCGGCTGCAGCAGCGTCCGCGCATCCGCCACGTCCTCGGCCAGATAGCCGCGCACGATGCCCCACAATTCCGACACGTCGATCGCGGTCACGCCCGAGCGGCGGCACAGTTCGGCCACCACCGAGGCCAGCGTGCGGCTGCCCGCCCGCCCGTTCAGCCAGTGACCGCGCGGGTAGTTGGCGCCGTCGCTCCACAAGTCCTGCCGGTTGGGAAAGGCCGGAAACGGCCGCAGATCCCACGCCCAGACATAGGCGTTCGCCATGTCGATCATCGGGCCGCCGTAAAGCGGCGAGACCGGGTTGTTGTCGGGATCGTCCCAATAGCCCAGAACCGCCTTCAGGTACTGCACCTGGATCAGGTCGTCGCGTGTCCCGCGCGAGAACTTGGGCAGCCGCGATTCCGAGGATTTCGGATCCAGGAACTTGTTCGGCTGATTGGTGCCCTTGTCGATGGCCGCGCAGCCCAGCTCGGTGAACCAGATCGGTTTCGACCGCGGCTCCCACGCCGTCGCGACCGGGTTTCGAACGCCGCCGATCCGCTCGTGATGCGGCTTCGACCACCAGTTGCGCAGATCCTTGTAGCGCCAGATCCACGGCTCGTCATGCGCGCCATCGGTGATCGGCGTGCGGATCTGCGCCTGCTCCGCCTCGGGCGAGTGGTAATACCAGTCATACCCCTCGCCGCCTTCGATATTGCCCCGCAGATAGCCGAGGTCATAGATCGAGCGCGCCCCCGCGCGGGCGTCAAGATGGTCGTCGCCGTCCCGCCAGTCCGAAAGCGGCATGTAGTTGTCGATGCCGATGAAGTCGATGTCGTCATCGGCCCAGAGCGGATCGAGGTGGAAATACCGGTCGCCGCTGCCATCCTGCGGCTGATAGCCGAAATACTCCGACCAGTCCGCCGCATAGCTCAGCTTCACCTCCGGCCCCAGCAACGCCCGCACTTCGGCGGCCAACTGCCGCAGCGCCGCAACCGCCGGGAACCCCGCCGCATCGCGGATCTGCGTCAGCCCCCGCATCTCCGAGCCGATGCAAAAGGCGTGAACGCCCCCCGCCGCAGCGCACAGCGCGGCATAGTACAGGATGAACCGGCGGAAACTCCATTCCTCCGGCCCGGTATAGGACACGGTGCCGTCGCCCACCACGAAATCCGAAGCCGAGGCCGTGCCGAAGAACTGCGCCACCTCGGCCGCCGCCGCCGCGCTCCTGTCGGGCGACCCGTCCCGTCCGGGCGCGACGCTCAGCGTGATCCGCCCCCGCCACGGCAGGGGCGGCTGCCCGGCCGCGCCGGTCCAGGGATCGGGCAGGCCGTTGCCCGCCATCTGGTCCATCAGGATGAACGGATAGAACATCACCCGCTTGCCGCGCGCCGCCAGATGCCGGATCGCCTCGATCACCGCGGCATCCGCCGGCGTGCCGCCATAGATCGGCTCGCCGTTCTCGCGCGGGACTTCCGGCGCGGCCGCGCGGGTCACGCCGGACACCTGCCAGGGCATGTTGGCGCCCTCGACGTTGCGGCGCTCCACCTTGGGCCGCAGCGTGCACTGGCCGCAGCGCAGATCGTCGCCGAACCACGACACCACCAGCGAGGCCGCCTCGCAGCCCGGCAATTCCGTCTCCAGCGCCTCCACCGACGCCACCAGATCGGTCCGCCCCGAAGGCGCGTTGGTGTTCGCCGCCCAGAAGCTGCCGGGGCCGTCCGAGTAATTCACCTGCGTCCGCGCCAGCGCGTATTCCCCGGTGCCGGGCATCAGCGCCACCCCCCGCACGATCCGCGCCAGCCGGTCGTCATAGCCGGGCTCGCCCGGCTGTTCCTGCCGCACCACCTCGAACGAGAACTGCGGCACGCGGTTTCCGAACGGCGCCAGTTGCAGGTCTTCGATCACCACATAGGCGGTGCCGCGATAGGCCGGCACCCGCCCCGCCCCCTCGATGGACTCCATCAGCGGATCGGGCAGCTGATCCCGCGTCCCGCGATAGACGCGCAGGTTCAGATCCGCATGGGCGATCTCTTCGCCATCGGCCCAGACGCGGTTGATCCCGGCGATCTCACCGGCCCCCACCGCAATCGCCAGCGACACCGAATAGCTGTGCTCGGTCGTCGTCACCGTCGGCTGCCGGGGCTCACCCTTGCCGCTGCCGCCCCCGCCGCTGACATGGGTTGTGGTCGTCGCCAGGAAATCCGACGCCCAGATCACCTGCCCGCCGACCCGCATCCGCCCGAACACCTCGGCAACCGGCGCGCCCTCGCCCGAGCCGGTCAGGCGGAACCGGTCCACCTTGCCGGTCTCCACCGCCTCGCTGCCGCCGCCCATCACCCGCTGGTCGATCAGCCGGCCCAGGGTCGCGCCCACGGCCCGGCCGATGACGGCGGTGGAAAGTCCGGCCACCGTGCCGCCGATCGACCCGCCGATGGCCGCGCCCGCCGCGGAAAGAAGAATGGTCGCCATCTACTGCACCTCCACCGGAAATTGAAACCGGGCGACGATCCGCCTCCGCCACGGCTCGCTGAGCGGGCTTTCGACGACACCGCGCCCCGAATAGGCGTGAATGAAACTGGGCCTCTCGCCGATCTCCCCGACCAGGCCCAGATGCTTGGCCACCGTCCCCGCGCGCATCCGGAACAGCAGCACATCGCCCCGCTCCAGCGCTCCCGAGGGCCGTTCCCGCAGGTGCCGCCGCGCGGCCTGCCACAACCGCTCCTCGCCCTGCGGTTCGGACCAGTCCATGCTGTAGGGCGGCACCGGCTCGGGCTCGGCCCCGTTCAGGTCGCGCCACACCCCGCGCAACAGGCCGAGACAATCCGCCCCCACGCCCCGGACCGACGCCTGGTGGCGATAGGGCGTGCCCAGCCACCGCCGCGCGGCCGCCACGACATCCGGCCGGCCGCCCGTCATCGGCGGCTCCCGCCGGTGTTGGCGCCGGTCGATTTCGGCACCGCCATCACCCAGTCCTCGCTGGGCAGGTCGGGAAAGCCCCGAAAGTTCACAAGGTTGTCGAACTTCAGCCGGCAGGTCTCGAACCGCTTGTCACAGCCCGCCTCCAGCCGCACCCGATCGCCGGGCACCAGATCCGGGCGCATCGGCTCCCACAGCTCGATCACCCGGTGCCCGTCCTCGAAATGGTCGCGCTTGATGGTGCCCCACAGCCCCTTGGCCGCGCCCTCGGTGACGCCGAGCCGCCCGCGTTGAAACCAGCCCGGCTCGAACCCGGTCAGGTCGGGCCAGCGCAGGATCCGCGCCTCGTGCACCTGCCCCACCGCCAGCTCGGCGGAATAGCCCGGCCGGGACAGGTCGAACCGGCAGGCCGCATCGCCCAGAACGGCGGTGCAGGGCTTCTGATAGATCCGCCCCAACGGCCGGTTCAGCGCGTCGGTCAGCCCCCGGATCTCGGCATGGAACGCCCCGCCCGACCGGCGGATCTCCCCGATCGAGCCGCGAAACTGCAGCCACCGGTCCGCCGGATCGGCCCAGTTGACCAGCCAGATCCGCACCTCGGCGCCATCGAAGCGGCCCGCCTCGATATCCTCCTCCCGGATCGCCGCATCCGACAAAAGGCCCATCGCTTCGGAATTGTCGATGGACAGGCCCGTGGACTGCTCGACCGCCATCGCGGTCAGCCCGCTGTCGGCCTTGAAGGTGAAGCCGTCGAAGGACAGCGCCCGGTCGTGATCGGTGAACCCGAACCGCGCGCCATCCGCGCGGGTGATCGCCCAGCACCGGCACAGGGTGGTGATCCCGCTTTCCAGATGCGCCTGCAAGCTCTCGCCGATCCCCGCCATCAGACCCGCACCTCCACCACCGGAACATTGGGCACGTCGCCGGCCTGAAAGCTCGCGACGCTGGTCTGGATGCGGTCGGTGTCGAAGCGCACCGGCACGTCGAACTCGAACCCGGCGGTGATCTGCGCCTCTTCCACCGGCGGCACCGCAAAGGTGACGAGACCCGTGGCGGTATCGACCTCGTAATCGACGCCCTCGCGCATCTCGTCCTGCTCGACCCCGATCCGCACCGTGCCCAGAACCGGCTTGGTGATCGGCCGCTCATAGGAAAACCCGCCCGAGCGATAGGTCTTGACCAGCTGGAACACCGTCGTCTCGCCATCGCCGCGGGCGATCACCTGATCCCCGAACGCTGTCCCGGCCGAGGCCAGCCCGGATTTGTAGTCCGACCAGTCCTTCCAACGGAACCCGTACAGCTGGCCGCGCCGCGCCTCGAAAAAGGCGATCAGCGTCTCGATGTCGTCCAGCGACCGCATCCCCAGCCCGGCGTCATAGCGCCGGCGCGAATGCGCCCAGGGCGTGTTGCGTTCCTCGTACCCGTTGGCCAGCGTCACCACGTCGGTGCGCCGCTCGGGTCCGCCGACCGACCCAAAGCTCAGATTGGCCGGAAACCTCACCTCGTGAAAATTCATCGCGCGCTCCCTCCCCGATCAGCGATTGCGGTTGCCGCGGCTCAGCGCGCGGCTCATCTGCGCCGCGATCTGCCCCTGGCTGCGGCGAAAGCCCTGCACGTCCGGCGTGGTGATGTTCATCACCACATTGACCGCCCGGCCCCCGCCCGATGTGCGCACGCCCAGCTTGCCGTCGGGGCCGCGCGCCAGCGGCATGATCGCCTCCGGCCCCGCCTCGCCCATCAGGCCGACGCCACCGCGCATCGGAAACGCCACCGGGCCGCTGACCACGCCGCCGCTGGCAAAGGGCATCACCCGGCCCTGGGCGAACCCGGCGCCGTCCGCGAAGGGCAGGATGCCTTCGACCAGACCGCCGACACCCTTGGCCAGCAGGCCGCCGAAATGGTCAGTGACGGGCTTGATCGCCGCCGAATAGGTGGTCTGGATCATCGACCGCGCGATGGTGTCCAGTGCGTCCGACAGCTTCATTCCGTCGAACACCACCTCGTCAAAGGCCCGCCGCAGCCCCCTGGACAGGCCGCGCTCCAGCGTCGCCACGTCCCTGCCGGTCTCGGCAAAGGCGGAGCGGACCCGGCGCAGTTCGGCGTCGAACCCCGCCGCCATGCGCGCCGCGTCGCCCAGCGCATCGCCCAGCGCCTCGCTCTGCGTCTCCAGATCGTCGAACCCGTCACGTTCGGTCATCGCTCTTCCCTCCTGTCTCGTCCGGATAGGCCGCCAGCAGCGCCTCCAGCCCCTCGCGGGTCATCGCCGGGCCGCCCGACACCTGGCCCAGCATCAGCCGCAACTCCGCCGGCGTCAGTCGCCAGAACTGCTCGGGCGTCAGGCGCAGGCCCAGCAGCCCGGCCCGCATCAGCGCCGGCCAGTCGAACTTGCTCATGCCGCGCCCGGCACCATGAAGGCGCGCGCCAGCAGCTCGGCCGCCGCCCGCGCCGCCGCCATCGGCCCGCCCTCGATCTCGGCGCGCAGCAGGTCGGCGCGGCGCAGATCCGCCCCGCCGCCGCGCAGCCCCGCCACCACCAGCGCCAGCACGTCGCGGCTGGAATAGCCGCCGCTCTCGAAGCGCTGCACCAGCTCGACCAGCGAGCCGCTCTCCAGCTCCTGCTCCAGCTCGGCCAGCGCCCCCAGCGTCAGCTTGAGCACCCGCCGCTCTCCGTCGATGGTCAGCGCCACCTCGCCCGTCCAGGGATTCGCCATGGCTCAGACCGCCGTGAAGCCCAGCGCCCCGGCGCTGGCCAGGCTCAGCTCATAGGTCGCCTCGCCATTGTGGGTTCCGGCATATTCGATCCCGGTCACCTGAAACGGGCCTTCCACGATCCCGAAATCCGGGATGATCACCTGGAAATCCGGGGTTTCGCCGTCAAAGAACAGCTGCCGCGCGCGTTCATCCGTGCCTTGGTCCTTGAACACGCCCGATCCCGAGATCGCCGCCGACTTGACCCCGGCGCCCGACAGCAGCTCGCGCCAGCCGCCCTGACTTTCCAGGCTGGTCACATCCACGCTCTCGGCATTGAAGCTCACCCGCGTGGCGCGCAGCCCCGCGATGGTCTCGAACAGCCCCGTGCCGTTCATGTCCACCTTCACCAGCAGGTCTTTTCCGTTCTGGGCACCCATATGCTCTCTCCAAATGTTGATTGCTCAGTCGTCTTCCACGCGGGCGCGGAATCTCAGGTCGATCTGGCGGATCGCGCCGCCGGTGCCGGTGCGCCGGGCCGAGGCCCGCTCGAACCACAGCCCCACCAACCGCCCGCGCGCCAGCGTCAGCGGCGCGCCCTCCAGCGCGTCGCAGATCGCCCCGGCCAGGGTCTTGGCGGCACCGAACCCGGCCGCCTCCGACACCACCGACACGGTCAGGCGGTGCACCGCCCCGGCGCCGGACCCGTCCGAGGCTTCACGCACCTCCTCGGGGCCCAGCGTCACGTAGGTCTCCGGCACCGGGCCCGCGGGCATGGCGTCATAGACCGCGCCCCCCGCCAGGGCGCTGACCGCGGAATCACCCACCAGATGCTGATAGATCGCCGCCTGCAGGGCGGCGGACATGCCGAAACTCATGCCGCCACCTCCTCGTCCGCGTAGCAGACCAGAAAGCGCCCCGCCGCGTCCCACTCGGTCACCGCCCGGATCACGAAACGCCGCGCGCCGTCGCTGAACCGCTGGTCCGGCATCGGCCGCATGGTCGAGCCCACCGGCGCGGCCCGCACCACGATCCGGTAGCCCACGCGCGACACCGGCACGCCGCCGACCGGGCGCTCCGAGCCGCCGCGCCCGCGCAGCTCCGCCCACAGGGTGCCGCGCTGGATCCAGCGGTCGGCAAAGCCCCCGGCCCCGTCCGGGCTCCGCAGCGGCGCCTCCAGCACCAGCCGCCGGGTCAGATTCGGAACAATCATTGCACCACCCCCGCGCCGAACCGGACCATGCGATAGCGCTGGATCAGGCTGGTCACGCCAAAGGGCATGCAGCCGTCGCCCAGCGCGGTCTCGTGCCGGTATTCATAGTAATGCGCCGCCAGCAGCAGCACCGCCTGCCCCAGATCGGCGGGCAGCCCGCCCCAATCGGCGGCCATCCCGGCGGTGAACGCGATCCGCACCGCACCGCCGGTGGCAATCGCCGGCAACAGCGCGCCCGCGGGCTGCAGGCGCGGCCGCTGGCCGTCGCGCAGCAGCCGATAGGCCGCCGCGTCCAGCACCGTCTCGGCCCCCGCGGCATCGACCAGCACCACCGAGTCGACCGTCACCACCGGCGCCACCGGCAACACCTCGCCGCACCGGTCCCGCCAGGCGTGCAGCGTCCAGGTGAACGCGCGCGCGATCAGCACCTTTCCCGTCCGCGCCTCGATGGCCGCGATCGCGGCCCTCAGGAACCCCTTCAGCACCTCGTCCTGCACGTCGTCCTCGGCAAACCCCGAGCCCAGCCGCAAATGCGCCTTGAACTGATCGACCGGCAACGCCGCGTCCGCGACGGCGGTTTCTTCCATCAACATCATCCCTTCACTCCGCAAGCTCGACCCGGCGGGGCCGCATCCTCAGAAAAAAGCGGGCACGTGCCGCCCCACGTTGCTCGGACGGAGGGGAGCAGCTAGACAACGCAGGGGTCTCACCCCGGCCCGCGCCCGCCTGCCGGGGCGGATCAGCCCGCCCCGGACCCGGCCCCGCCTCAGGCGGTGCCGAATTTCACCAGCTTGATCGCGGCAAAGTCGCTCACGTCGCCGCCCACGCGCTTGGTGGCGTAGAACAGCACATGCGGCTTGGCGCTGAACGGATCGCGCAACACGCGCAGGTCGGGACGTTCGGCGATGGTGTAGCCGGCCGAGAAGTCGCCGAAGGCGATGGAATGGCTGTCGGTCGCCGCATCCGGCATGTCCTCGGCGATCAGCACCGGATACCCCATCAGGCGCGCCGGCTCGCCCGAGGCCAGCCCGTCCGACCACAGGAACCGCCCGTCGGCATCCTTGAGCTTGCGGATCAGGCCCGCGGTCTTGGAATTCATCACGAAGGTGCCGTTCACCCGGTACTGCGCGCCCAGCGCATAGACCACATCGACGATCGCATCCGCATCGACACCGCCCGCGATGCCGGTCGGCACATAGCCGATATTGCCCCAGGCCCACACATCGTTGTCCACCGCCGGATGGGCGAGGATGCCCCTGGGCTTGTCGATCCCGTCGCCGGTGATGAAGGCCGCCGCCTCGGCACGGGCGAACTTGTCGGCGATCCGGCCCGCCAGCCAGCCCTCGACATCGAAGGCGCTGTCGTCCAGCAGCCGCTGCGACGCCTTGGGCAGCGCGCTCAGCTCGTGCAGCGGGATCGAGATGCGGTCGATCGACGGCGTCCCGGTCTCGGACGTGGCCGAGGTTTCGTCGGCCCAGCCCGCGCCCACATCCGTATGGTCGATCAGCACGTCGAAGGAATTCGCTTCGACATTGACCACCGACGCGATCGAACGGATCGAGGCGGTGGATTTCAGCACCGACTTGATCAGCTCGGCGGTCTGCGGATCGACCAGGTAGCCGCCATCGCTGTTGACGGTGGTGGACAGCGACTTGGCCTCCACCTCCAGCCCGCGCAGCGCGTCGTCGTCGCCCGAGCGCAGATAGGCGTTGAACGCCTTGCGATGCGGCGCGCCCACGTCGGTGGAGGCCGCCAGATGCGGACGCGCCGCGGTTTGAGATTTACGATCCAGCATGGTCACTCGCTCTTCTGCCTGTTTCAATCTGGTTTCAATGTCGGCCTGAAAGCCCTTGAATTCGTTCACGAATCCGGCCATCGCCTGCTTGACCTCCTGAACCGGGGGCATACCCGCTCCGGTCAAGGCCGGCATTTCGGTCTTGCTCATCCGCTGTTCCTTCCTGGGGTGGGTTTGCGGCGCGCTACCGTCGCGCCAGTTCCAGCCGGGCGTCTCTGATCACCGCGGCAATACTGCGCCAGGTCTCCTCGGCGTCAGGGTCCGCCCCCTTCGCCGCCACCCGCGCACTGGGCAGCATCGGAAATGTCACCAGCGACACCTCCCACAGCTCCAGTTCCGTCAAGAGCCGCCGGCCCTTCTCGTCCTTCACGGCCCGCTTGGTGCGATAGCCGATGGACAGCCCGTCCAGCGCCCCGGCGCGCACCAGTTCCGCCGCCTCGCGGCCCTTCTGCGTGCTCTCCAGCAGCCGCCCTTTGACCCACAGGCCCCGGTCGTCCTCGCGCACCTCGTCCCACACGCCGATGGGCTGTGCCGGGTCGTGCTGCCACAGCATCTTGACCCGCTGGCCCGCCGCGGCCAACGCCCCCAGCGAGGCCCGATAGGCCCCTTTCTGCACCCGGTCGCCGCCCTGGTCGGTCTGGCCGAACAGGCTGGCATAGCCCGCGATCACCGCATCCTCATCGACCGACAACGTGTCGCCGAAACGGGCGAATTTATGCTCAAGCCCGGTGTCCAATTGCATGAACGACTCCTCGTATCCCGTTGAAATCTCAATGCACCGTCGCCAAAAGCGACTGGAACGCCTGCGCCAGGATCACCGCGACCACGCCATAGACGGTCAGCCACAGCCGCCGTTCAAGCCGCTCGATCATCTCCTCGATCTGGTCCAGCCGGCGGCACAGATGGTCGTGCTGGATCGCGGCCACCCGCTCATGCGCCGCCAGACGCAATCCGGGCGCGCAGTCAAAGGGCGGGTATCCCGGCGCCTCAGCCATCCTCCGGCTCCTTCTGCGCCGGCAGGCCCAGCAGGGCGCGTTTCTCGGCATCGGTCAGGAAATCGGCCCGGCACACCCGCGCCCATTGCGCATCCCGCTCGGCCGCCAGCGCCGGCACCTGGTCCAGATCGGGCTTCAGCTCCAGCGCCTCTTCGGCAAAGCCTGACAGCCAGTCCGACACCGCCGCCGCCACCCGCGTCACCAGGGGCAGAACGGTCAGGCGATAGAACGCCCTATTGGCCTCCTGATAGTTCGAATAGGTCGCGTCACCCTGGATCCCCAGCAGCATCGGCGGCACCCCGAAGGCCAGCGCGATCTCGCGGGCGGCGGCTTCCTTGGTCTTCTGAAACTCCATGTCCGAGGGGGAAAAGCCCATCGGCTTCCAGTCCAGCCCCCCTTCCAGCACCATCGGCCGCCCGGCATTGCGCGCGCCCCGGTAATTCGCCTCGATCTCGTCGCTCAGGCGGCGGAACTGCTCCTCGGCCATCACGCCCTGCCCGTCGCCGCCCTTCCAGACCAGCGCCCCCGAAGGCCGCGCCGCATTGTCCAGCAGCGATTTCGACCAGCGCGACGCGCTGTTGTGCACGTCCACCGCCATCGCCGCCGCCTGCATCGGCGACAGGCCATAGTGGTCGTCCTGCGGGTGGAACGACTTGATGTGGCAGATGTCCTCGGCCATGAACCGGTGCTTCCGGCCGCCGAGCGCATAGTCATAGGCCACCGGCCATCCATCGCTGCCGGGCACCACGCTCATCCGGTCCGAGCGCAGCACATGCAGCTCCGCGGGCAACCCGCCCTCGACCCGGACCGCCTCGACATAGGCATTGCCCGACAGCAACAACTGCCCGAACAGCGCCTCCATCAGCTCCGCCCTGCCCTGCGCCGGGTTCGGCCGACGCAGCAGCGACAGCACCGGATGGGTGTCATAGCGCCGCTCCCGGTCCTGCAGCACCAGCGGCAGCGCCGCCGCCGCCTCGGCGATCAGCTTGACCGACCGGAATCCCACCGGATTGCCGGAAAACCCGGTGCGGGTCAGCGAAACCGTGTCGCGCGGGCTCCAGGCCACGCGCCCACCGGTCTGCCACGCGACGACCGGCCCTGCCGCGCTCGCCTTGGTCTCTGACGCCGGTTCCGCCGACCCGCGACGCAAGAAATCGAAAACCATGAATAGATGCCCCTTTCTGCCGCCGCTCAGCCCGGCTCGTTGCAAGCGTTATCCCGCAAAGAGATTGAAGCCTTCGGAACCCACCGCGCGACGCTCCGGCAACGCGGGCGGGACAGGCGGCGCGCGAATCAAAGGCTCAACAACCACGCTCAAGGCCGCTAGACTGGGCGCAGTCCCGCACCCCACGTGCGCCGGAAACCAGCGAAAGGGCCAGGCATGTATCAGGATGCAATCAAGGCAGGCGGCGTCGCCGTCGTGACCGGCGCCGCCAGCGGCGTCGGCCGGGTCGCCGCCACGCGGTTTGCCGAGGCCGGGCTGTCGGTGCTGCTCGCGGACCTGCCCGGCGCCGAGCTCGACGCGGCGGTGGCCGACATCCGTACCCGCGCCGCCGAGGGCGCCGAGGTGATCGGCGTGCCCACCGACGTCACCCGCGACACCGATCTCGCGGCGCTGGCCGACCGGGCCTTCGCCACCGGCCCGGTGGCCGTCCTGATGAACAATGCCGGCATCGCCCTGCCGACCACCGCCTGGAGGCAGATGGACAACTGGCAGCGGCTGCTCGACGTGAATTTCCTCGGCGTGCTGCGCGGCGTGCACGCCTTTCTGCCCCGCATGATCGAAGCGGACCGCCCCGCCGTCGTCATCAACACCGGCTCGAAACAGGGCATCACCACGCCGCCGGGCAACCCCGGCTACAATGTCTCGAAAGCCGCCGTGAGGGTTCTGAGCGAACAGCTCGCGCACGAATTGCGGCAGGCGGGCGCACCGATTTCGGTGCATCTTTTCGTGCCGGGCTTCACCTATACCGGCATGATCGCGTCGTTCATCCCGGAAAAGCCGGCCGCCGCCTGGACCAGCGAACAGACCGTCGATCACTTCCTCGACCGCATGGCCCGGGGCGATTTCTACATTCTCTGCCCCGACAACGACGTGGACGAAACCTGCGACCGCCGTCGCGTTCAATGGGCGATGGAGGACATCACCCGGAACCGCCCCGCCCTCTCCCGCTGGCACCCCGACCATGCCGAGGCGTTTGCGAAATTCGAAAACCCCGGCGGCTGATCAGACCACCCGCAGCCGCGGCCGCCGGTATTGCGCCGCCGGGGCCACGATCAGCTCGTGCAGCGCCCAGACCAGCGCGTCCACCCGGTCGGGCGAGCCCACCCCTTCGAAGCCGCGCACGGTCATCTGGCACATCTGCTCCTCCAGCGCCGCCAGCCCCGGCAGGTGAAACACCCGCCCCTGTTCATACAGCGCCGCCACCGGTTCGGCCCGTGCGACCTTGCCGCGCGCGGCCCGCACCGCGCGGAACGGCACCAGCGGCGCAACCTGCCGCACCACCTCCTCGACCAGTTGCCCGCCCTGGTTGACCTCGGCCACCAGCCGCTCGGCCCCGAAGTCGTCCATCGCCGCGATCGCCGCCCTTGCCCAGCCCGCCGGGCCGACCCCCTGCACGGTGCGATCCGCCAGCACCCAGGCCCGCCAGTCCTCGGGCGGTCCCTGCACCTGCGCCCCCGCAACCACGATCCCGCAGGCATCCGCGCCCGCTCCACCCGTCACCGCCGGGTCCAGCGCCACCACCACCCGGTCCAGCTCCGGCGCCCGCGCCGCCCGCGCCGCCTCCAGCATCGATCCCGTCCACAACGCGCCGTCCGCATCCGCCAGCAGCACCCCGTCCAGCTCCTGCCGCCCCAGCCTTGTGCCCGCATAGCGCGCCCGCACCTCCTGCAGGAACGACTCGGCCAGATTGGCCCGGTTCGCCTCGGTCGGCGCATGCGTCACCACGGTGGAGGGCGCCGCCAGCAGATCCTTCAACGCCTGCACGTTGCGCGGCGTCGTCGTCACGCAGACCTGCGGGCGCTCGCCCAGCCGCAGCGCGAATTGCAGCATGTCCCAGCTTTCGCCGGCCTTCTTCCACTTGGCCAGCTCGTCCGCCCAGGCCGCATCGAATTGCGGCCCCCTGAGCGCCTCGGGATCCTGCGCCGAAAACGCCTGCGCCTCGGCCCCGTTGGGCCAGATCAGTTTGCGCTCCGACGCCTTCCATTGCGGCCGCCGATCGGGCGGCGAACACTGCAATAGGCCGCTGTCGCCAAAGATCATCACGTCCCGCACCTGATCGTATGTCTCGCCCAGCAGCGCCACCCGCCGCGCGCATCCCGCATCCAGCGGTTTCGCCCCCTCGACCATCGACCTGACCCACTCGGCCCCGGCGCGCGTCTTGCCCGCGCCGCGCCCGCCCAGGATCACCCAGGACCGCCAGTCGCCCTCGGGCGGCAGCTGATGCGGCAGCGCCCAGAACTCGAACAGGAAAGGGAGGGCGCACAGCCCTCCCTCCCCGATCTCACTCAGAAACCTCTCCCGCACCGCAGCATCGGCGGAGGCGAGCCAGCCTGCACCCGATCTCAGATCGGGCCTGTTCCAGGTCGAGCGCATAGCCCCCCTGGGCGATTCCGGCCTGTCTTTGATGGTATTCGACAAAATGCGCCTCCACTTTCTGACAGCTGCGGATCAGGCCCTCGACCTGACCGAGCTGCTTGCTGGTGCCAGCAAGATCTGCATCCTCCCCGGCCTCGATCCGCTTGCGCAGGTCTTCCGCCGCTTGCCGCAGACCGCGAATGGACGTTTCCAGCGACTGCAACAGGTCAGCCGTCCGGGCGATCCTCTCTTCCGGGGTTATCGTATTCATATGTGCGTTTGACCTCATGCGTGAGTTTGCTCCGCACGAGAGAAATGAAAAACGGCCGCCGGGTCGCCCCGGGGCCGTCGCCCACTTCTTCTAGCATGCCACAACCTATACGCGAAACCGACCGCGGAGTCAAGCGATTTCGCAACAGGCGCAACGGGCAACGCACTGTAATTCTTTACAAATAGTGAATTCTGGGGAACTCGCGCCCGAGAGCCGGAACAGCGATGGCCCGCAGGGCAAGCTTGATGGTATGACCCTAGCGAAAACCGCACCCGTTCCGAAAGCGATCCGAATGACAGAGCTCCGGGCCATCGGGCTGTCCGTCCTCGCGGTGGATATCGTCAACCCGGTTCTGCTGGCCGCCGTCATCCTCGCACTGACGCAACCGCAGCCCATTGCCAAAAGCATCGCCCTCGTCGCCGGCCACACCGCCGCCTGCACTCTTGCCGGCGCCTTGGTCCTCTATGGCCTGGCCGAAATCCTCGAAGATCTCACTGCCCCGCTTGTGCGTTGGTTCAAGAACCGCAATCCCGAAGACTACGCCATGGAACTGGTCGCAGGCGTTCTTCTGATCTTCGTGGCCGTCCGGTGGAGAGTTTCCCCGCCCGAACCTTCGGTTCCAAAGACCGGGTCGGCAGAAGGCGGCGTGCTGTCCAGCTTTGTCCTCGGCGCAGTGGTCAACTTTTTGGGCATCCCCTTCGCGACAAATTCTGTGTAATGTGCCGACCCCTGAAGAGGCTCAAACCGGGAGATCAAACCTCAAGGAAAGTCAGCACATTCCTAAGTCGGGTTTCGATTCAGCTGCACACCTGCTTCCCGCAACAGGTCGAACTTCACTGCGGTTGCGCTGACCTGACGGTAAAACGTGATCAGCTGTTTGGTCGGCCCCTGAAGACGGGCAAGACCAACCGTTGCGGCGACGACAGTACCGACATCCGTGCTGCCGTCTAGGACGTGCAGGCCTCCGACAACCAGCACTCCCACGGTACCGGCGCCATTGATGGCGCTCAGGACAAATTTTGACGACAGCTTCCAGAGGAATATGCGCGAACGGGTCTCGTAGATATCGTCGAATCCTGCAGACAGCTTCGAGGCCGGGCTAACGCCGGACACCAGTTTCCTGGTTGTGGCCCGAAGGGTGTGAACGCGCTCGGCGACCAAGGCGTTTACTCGACCCTGCACGGTCAGGACGATGACGACCTGAGGTAGTATCATGGACAGGGCAATGAGTCCCAGCGCTGCGTCATTGCCAGCAATATACGCAATGATCACAACCAGAGTGCCTGCCTGCAAGAGCGGCTCAGACAGGGCGCTGCCGGAAAACTTGCCAACCTGTTCCGCCTCAGCAGAGATCATGGTCGCCATTTCACCATGCGTAACCGTTGGATTGACTTCTTCGTCGTCACCGGTTGTGTGGCAAACCGAATTGCGAAGCCTGCGGATCATATCCTCACCCAATCGGCTGGATAGGAAGCCGAGCGCCCACTTCAGTGCGAGGCTCAAGAGAATGACCGCGCCCATTGTCAATCCAAGCGACAGCAGTTCGTCTGTTGAAAGCGTCTCATAAGTCAGGCCATTGACGATGTTTTTTGAAAATTCAGCGGTAGTGCTGCAAGCCCTGCGATGGCGAGCGACAGCAGAATATTGACAAGCTGCCTATGTCCGGTCGCGGACCAGATGGCACTGTAAAACTGGATCATTCGAACTTCCCTTCTTCAATCAATGTGCCCCGACAGACATTGGCAGGAGGCCACATTTGCCGCGCCTGTGCCCTTTCTAGCAAAAGCCCGAGCTTACAGTTGAAGTCCAAGGCCGTTCGAGAGCCTTAAATGCGCAATGTTGCGACTTAGGTTCCCGGCGGCAGCAGTTCGCGTGAGTCAATTGCGTGTTCCGAACGGCCGGTCAGGGCTGGAAGCGGCCCGTCGCGGCGAGTTCGTCAGGGATGGAAATTGACCCCAAAGAGATATTCAGATTTCCCGCGTTGCCCGACGGTGCCTCTTGCCACCGGAAACGCCAAACTCCGGAAAGCGTCGGACGACCCGCGCTGAATTCGGCTGTGCAGCGCCATTTCTGGTTCGTACAAACCGGACAAACCGCCCCGGCGGCCCGGTACAAAACGGACGAAACCCGGAACCGGCTCAGTTGCTCGATTCCTGCCGCTGCGCCTCGATCTCGCGCCATTTGGCGACGTTGCGATTGTGTTCCTCCAACGTCTCCGCAAAGGCGTGCCCACCCGTCCCATCGGCCACGAAGAACACGAAATCGGTCTCATCGGGCGCCACCGCCGCTTCCAGGCTGGCCAGCCCCGGATTGGCGATCGGGGTCGGAGGAAGTCCGTCGATAAGGTAAGTATTCCAAGGCGTTGAGCGGCGAAGTTCACTTTGCCGCAATCCCCGCCCAAGACTGCCCTGACCCTTGGTGATGCCATAGATCACCGTCGGGTCGGTCTGCAGTTTCATGCCCCGCTCCAGCCGGTTGACGAACACGCTCGCCACTTGGCGGCGCTCATCCGGAACGCCGGTCTCCTTTTCGATGATCGAGGCCAGGATCAGCATCTCCTCGGGACTGCTCAACGGCAATCCCTCCTGCCGGCTTTCCCAAACCGCATTGACACGAAGCTGTTGTTTTTCTTGCATTTTTGCAAGCAGTTCCGCGCGGTCCGCACCCGGCGTCACCTCGTAGGAGTCCGGTGCCAGCGTCCCCTCGGCGGGGAATTCTGCGATCTCGCCGGTCAGCACATCCATCGCCTTGAGCGCCTCGACCACCTGCCAGCTGGTCACGCCCTCGGCCATGGCGATGCGATACCGCGTGTCCCGCTCGGCGCGCTTTTCCGTATATTCTTCAGGCACTTGCCCTTCAGCCGGGTCGAATTCCGCAATCTCCACGAACTCCAGTGTCGCCGGGTCCAACTCGCGCACTTCGGTCAGGTTGCGGGTCACGCCGATGCGATAGACGATCTCGGTGCCGCAGGTGCTGGCGCCGCTGCGGGTGATCTCATCGACGATCTCCTGCATCGACGCGCCTTCGCGGATCAGGAAACTTCCCGCCTTAAGTTGTTGGGATTTATCGGAATAATCCGCCCCCAAGCGAAAGATGGTGCCACTGGTGATGGCGCCCTGGTCCTCCAGGTCGCGGCTCACCCGCGTCATGTTCGACCCGCTCGCCACGCGCAGGCAGATCGCCGAGTCGAGCGGCCCCTGCGCCGTGTATTGGGTCTGGCCCCAGATGACCACGCCCGCGATCAAAAACAGCCCGACTACGAGGACGGTCAGCATGTTCGAGGCCAGGCTCCGCCACATCTAGCGCACCTTTCCGAAGATCACGCTCGCATTTGTGCCGCCGAACCCGAACGAGTTGGACAAGGCCACGTCGATCCCGCGCTCGCGCTTCTCGTTCGGCGCCAGGTCAAGCGGCGTTTCCACCTCGGGGTTGTCCAGGTTGATCGTCGGCGGGGCCACCTGATCGCGGATCGCGAGGATCGAAAAGATCGCCTCGATCGCGCCCGCCGCCCCCAGCAGATGGCCGGTTGCGGATTTGGTCGAGGTCATCGTGGCGTTGGCAGCATGGTCGCCCAGCAGACGTTCCACCGCGCCCAGTTCGATCGTATCGGCCATGGTCGACGTGCCGTGGGCGTTGATGTAATCCACGTCCTTCGGCTCCAGCCCCGCGTTTTTCAGCGCCGCCCGCATCGACCGTTCGGCGCCGTCGCCATCCTCGCTGGGCGCGGTGATGTGATAGGCGTCGCCGGACAGGCCATAGCCCAGAACCTCGGCATAGATCCTGGCGCCACGCGCCTTTGCGTGCTCGTAGTCTTCCAGCACCACCACGCCGGCGCCCTCGCCCATCACGAAACCGTCGCGGTCCACGTCGTAGGGGCGGCTGGCCGCCTGCGGGTTGTCGGCGAATTTGGTGGACAGAGCCTTGCAGGCGTTGAACCCGGCAATGCCGATCTCGCAGATGCAGCCTTCGCCGCCGCCCGCGATCATCACGTCGGCATCCCCGGCACGAATGATCCGGCTGGCGTCGCCGATCGCATGCGCGCCGGTCGAGCAGGCCGTCACGACCGAGTGGTTCGGCCCCTTGAACCCGAAGCGGATCGAGACCTGGCCGGATGCCAGGTTGATCAACGCGCCGGGAATGAAGAACGGCGACACCCGGCGCGGTCCGCGCTCCTTGATCAGGTTGGCGGTCTCGGCAATCGACCCCAGGCCACCGATGCCGGATCCGATCATCACGCCCGTGCGCAGACGATCCTCTTCGTCCTCGGGCAGCCAGTTGGCGTCCTTGCAGGCCATTTCGGCGGCGGCGATCGAGTAGAGGATGAAGTCCTCGATCTTGCGCTGTTCCTTGGGCGGCATCCAGTCGTCGGGGTTGAACGTGCCATCCGTGCCGTCCCCACGGGGCACTTCGCAGGCATAGGTCGTGGCCACGCCGCTGGCCTCGGCGTCGAACAAGGTGATCGGGCCGGCGCCCGATTGCCCGGCGAGCAACCGCGACCACGTTTCCTCGACCCCGCTGGCCAATGGCGTGACCAATCCAAGACCGGTAACAACGACTCTGCGCATGAAATGCCTCTTGCCTGCTTCCTGTTTGAGAAACGCTCATACCCCGGCCAAGGGTCCGGGGGCAAGAGCGAGGGTAGGCGCGCGGTCAGCGCATTTCGGCCACCTGACGGCCGATCAGCCCCACCACGGTTGTCACCAGTGACGCCGCGGTGCGTGCGCCCATCCCGTCGCGATCCGCCTCGGGCATGAATTCGACCAGATCGAAGCCGGCGATCCGGGCCTTGGCCGCGACACCCCGGATCAACGCCAGCGCCTGGCCGTAGGTCAAGCCACCCGCCGTCGGCGCGATGACGGCCGGCAGGATACTGGGATCGAGCGCATCGCAGTCGAAACAGATCACCACCTGCGACCCATCGGGAATCAGATCCAGGGCCTGTCGCAGACCGCCGTTGTCGAGCTCGTGCGCCGGAACAATGTGAGCACCCCAGTCTCGGGCCGCTTCCAGCGCATCCATCCCCGCCGAGCCGATCCCGCGCGCACCGACCTGCACGATGCGTTCGACATGCCCCATCTCGCTGGCCCGGCGCATGGTCGAACTCAGGCCCATCCGTTCCCCCTGCACTTCGTCGCGCCAGTCGATATGGGCATCGACCTGAAGGATCGTGATCGGGCCTGCCGCTTCAAACGCCTGCAGGAACGGTATCGGCACCGAGTCGTCGCCGCCGAGCAGCACGGGAACGGCGCCCGCGGACACGACCTTGTCCGTCGCTGCGCGGATGTGCGCCCGGTTGCTCGGCGCGTCCGCGGCGTCAACATCGAGATCGCCGGCATCCACCGCCCGGATGCCGGGCGGCAGAATCGGGCCGCCAAGGTCGAAATTCACCTTGCCGGTATCGCCGGCATAGGCCGCCGCCGCTTGCCGGATTGCCGCCGGCCCGCCCGCGCAATAGGCCCCGACCGAGGCATAAGGCGTGGCGCAGTCCGCGCCGAAAATCACGATATCGGCCGCAAGTTCGTCGAACGTGGACCTCGGCAAGCCGAGATACGTACCGGCTTCGCCACCCCCGCCGAACATGTCCTTGAGATCCACCATCCGCGCCGTCCCTTGCCCTTCCGGCTCAGAATGCAGAGCCGGAAGGGCGCGGACAAGAGCTATTGAAAATCCGCCACCGGCTCATGCGCCGCCCTGGCGACAGCCAGCGCCTCGGACAGGTCCACCGTCTTGCGGAACAGGGCCCGCCCGACCAGCGCACCGGAAATGTTATGGATGTAGGCCAGGCGCGAAATGTCATCGACGGTCCGCACGACACCGCTTGCGATCACCGGCGTCTTGGCTGTCGCGGCCAGTCCGGAGATCAGACCCAGCTGCGCCTCGACATCGACCATGTCGCTGTCGATATCGGTCACGATGATCGCGGCGAAGGGCGTATCCGAGAACGCCTCGATGAATGCGTCGGGCGTCCAGGCGCTCTGGCTGCGCCAGCCTTCGGTCATCACGTAGCCCTGCCAGACATCCACCGCCAGCACGATCTGATCCGGATGCAGCTTGGCCAGCTCCTTGACCGTGTGCGGATCGCGCGCGGCATAGGTGCCGACGACGACCCGGCCCGCGCCCTTGTCGATCCAGTATTCGACATTCTCGCGCGTCCGCAGGCCGCCGCCCAATTGCACGGGGATCTCGGCCCGGCGGATGATGGTTTCGATCAGTTCGGCGTTTTCGTGACTGCCTTCGATCGCGTCGAAATCGGTGACGTGAATCCACTCGGCACCCGCCTGTGCCCACGCGCGGGCCGTCTCGACCGGGTCCACGTGCCACAGCATCGCCGAATCCAAACGCCCCTTGTCGAGCGTCACGCACCGCCCCTGTTTCAGTTCCAGCGTGGGATAGATGATCATGAGCCTGTTCCTCCGCTCAATCGCCCTGCAAATCGAGCATACCATAGCGCGAAGCGAGTCGCTCCCATCACTCAGGATCGGCATCGTTTGCGCCATTTGCGGCGCATCCGTCGTTCAAGTGTTTCAGGCTGTCGTCGGCGGGCCGTTCCGGCGAAACAGGAGAACGGGCGTGTCGCGGTACTCGGCCTCGCGCAACAACGTGTAGCCGAGTTTTTCCGCCAGCCGCCGCGACACGTGATTGGCGGCATCGACCAAAGCCACCAGCGGGCCGGGGATGACCCGGTCGAACCAGTCATGCGCGGCCTTCGCCGCCTCGTATCCCAACCCCTGCCCGTGCACCTCGGGCGCCAGAACCCAACCGGCCTCGGGAAAGGTGTCGAAGTCTTCGCCCAGGCACCGGTTGCCATAGAAGAACCCGGCCTGGCCCACCATCCGGCGGTCGGACTGGAGCACCACCGCCCATTGTCCGAACCCTGTCATCTGCCAGTGACCGGCATTGCGCAGAAACGCGTCCCAGGCCTCGCCGCGCGTGCGCGCCGCGCCGCCGACATAGCGAACGACTTCGGGTTCGCACCAGATTTCGGCGAACCGCCGGAAGTCCTCCGGCCGCATGGCGCACAGCGTCAGGCGCGCCGTGTTTATCATCGGGATGGATCGTTTCATGCCCTGCCCGCTCTGATTGTCTTGCCTCGGCAAAAGACTGCCGGGCGCAGAGCGACAGGACAAGGCGGATTTCGTTGGGGCAAAGAAAAACGGCGCTTCCGTTGCCCGGAAGCGCCGTTTATGCGTTCACCGGCCCGTTCAGGAGGCTTCGGTGATGAATTTCACGGCGTCGCCGAAGGTCTGGATGGTCTCGGCCGCATCGTCCGGAATCTCGATGCCGAATTCCTCTTCGAAGGCCATGACCAGTTCAACGGTGTCCAGGCTGTCCGCGCCCAGGTCGTCGATGAAGGACGCGTTTTCGGTCACTTTGTCCTCTTCGACACCCAGGTGCTCAACAACGATCTTTTTCACGCGATCTGCGACGTCGCTCATGTCTTATCCTCATTCCTTCAGGGCGCTCTGCCCGGTTCTGCCCTTGCCCGATCCGGGCGGCTTGGATGTGCCCGTTCCGGGCGGTTTGGATCCCGGATGCCCGGGCCGTTCTGAGCCAATCTTCGAGACCGGCCTGTGCAAACATGCGCCGCCTATAGCACAGACAACGCAAGAGGCAAACGCTTTCCGCCTACGCCCGATTGCGCCTACAACATGGCCATGCCGCCATTCACATGCAAGGTGCTTCCCGTGACATAACCCGCCTCGGGACTGGACAGATACAGGACCGCTGCGGCGACCTCGGTCGGCTCGCCCATGCGGCCCATCGGAACCTTGGCCAGCAGGCCGGCCTTTTGATCTTCGGTCAGGTTTTCGGTCATCGCAGTGGTGATGAAACCGGGCGCAACGGTGTTGACGGTGATTCCCCGCGTCGCCACCTCATGCGCGATGGCCTTGGACAGGCCGACCATGCCGGCCTTGGAGGCGGCATAGTTCGCCTGGCCGGGATTGCCGATCGATCCGACGACGGATGCGATGTTGACGATCCGGCCCCAGCGCGCCTTCATCATGCCGCGCAGCACGCCCCGGCAGAGCCGCATGGTGGCGCTGAGATTCACGTCGATCACGCTGTCCCATTCCTCGTCGGACATCCGCATGAACAGGTTGTCGCGCGTGATGCCGGCATTGTTCACCAGAATGTCCACCGACCCCATGGCCTCGGCCGCCTGCTTGGGCAGCGCCGCGACAGCCGCGGGATCGCTCAGGTTGCAGGGCGTCACATGGGCGCGCGCGCCCAACTTGTCCGCCAGCGCCTGCAGCGGTTCGACCCGCGTTCCCGACAGCGCCACGGTGGCGCCCGCCGCGTGCAGCACCCGGGCGATTTCGCCGCCGATGCCGCCCGAGGCTCCGGTGATCAATGCATTCTTTCCGGTCAAATCAAACATTCGCGTTCCCTTTCCAGGCGCCGGATCACCGCCCGGTCGCCACGTTGTCCTGTTTCGGTCAAGCGTCTTGCTGCGTCACTTTCTGAACGTCGTCAGGGGTTCCGACCGCCTTGGTGGCGATTTCTCGGTCGATCTTGCGGATCATGCCCGAAAGAGCCTTGCCCGCGCCGATTTCCCAGATCTCGGTCACGCCCTGCGCCGCCATGTACTGGACGCTTTCGCGCCACCGGACCGAACCGGTCACCTGCTCGACCAGCATTTGGCGGATCACGCCGGGGTCGGTGACCGCCTGGGCGCGAACATTGGCCACGAGCGGTACAGATGGCGCCTGAATCTCGACGCCTGCCAACGCCTCGGCCATCGCGTCCGCGGCGGGCTGCATCAGCGCACAATGGAACGGCGCGCTGACCGGCAGCATCACTGCGCGCTTGGCCCCCTTGGCCTTGGCGATTTCGGCGGCCCGTTCGACCGCCGCCTTGCTGCCCGACACCACGACCTGAGTCGGGTCATTGTCGTTGGCGGCCTGACAGACCTCGCCCTGCGCCGCTTCTTCGGCCACGGCGCGCACGGCGTCCAGATCGAGCCCGAGAATGGCCGCCATCGCCCCTTCGCCCACCGGCACCGCGCTTTGCATCGCCAGTCCGCGGGTCCGCAGCAACCGCGCCGTATCGGCCACCGACAGGGCACCGGCGGCGGCCAGCGCCGAATACTCGCCCAGAGAGTGACCCGCGACGAAGGCCGCACCGGACACGGAAGCCCCTTCGGTCTCCAATGCCCGCATCGCGGCCATCGAGGTCGCCATGAGCGCGGGCTGCGCGTTCTGCGTCAGCGTCAGTTCTTCGATTTCGCCGTCCCAGATCAACGCGCTCAAGTTCTCGCCCAGCGCCTCGTCCACCTCGTCGAATACGGCACGTGCCGACGGATAGGCGTCAGCCAGCGCCTTGCCCATGCCGATCGTCTGGGCGCCCTGCCCCGGAAAAACGAATGCGGTTGTCATTGCGACCTCTTACCTGACCTTGGGTTGCCGCGCGGTGTAAACTGCCCGGACGCCCGGCACAAGTTCTGCATCCAGACACGACGCCTGTGCGCAAGTTGCACTTGCGCCGATGAAGCCTTCGCATAGGTTTCGCCCAGAGACCCAACCGGGAGCCGACCGTTGCCTGTTTCGAATTCCCAGCGCGCCTATGGCAGCATTGCCAAGACATTTCATTGGCTTACCGCCCTTCTGATTTTCGCGGCGATCCCGTTGGGATGGATCGCGAACGAGCTTGCGCATGACGTCTTCGATCCGGCGGTTCCGACCACCATCGACGACATCAGCCGCGCCGCAACGCTGTTCTCGCTGCACAAGACGGTCGGCGTGACCATCTTTTTCGTGGCGCTCGCCCGAATCCTCTGGGCCCTGATCCAGACCAAACCCGGCCTGCTGAATGCCGGGAACAAGCCCGAAGCCTTTGCCGCCGAGACCGTGCATTGGCTGTTGTACGGATCGCTGGTGCTGGTGCCGCTGACCGGCTGGATCCATCATGCATCGACCGAAGGCTTCGCGCCCATCCTGTGGCCCTTCGGCCAGAACCTGCCCCTGGTGCCGAAATCGACCATGCTTGCCGAAGTGACCAGCGGTCTGCATCTGGTGTTTCTGTGGGTCTTGATCGTCGCGGTGGCCCTGCACGTCGCGGGCGCGCTCAAGCATCACGTGATCGACCGCGACGCGACTCTACGCCGGATGCTGCCCGGCCGCGCCGGTGACTTGCCTGAACCGCCCAGACAAAAGCACAGCCTGCTGCCGGCCGCCGCCGCCGCGGTACTCTGGGTCTCCGCGCTGGGCGTTGGGGCGTGGTTCGGAGCCTATTCGCACGAAAGCGATGCGGCGCAACCCGCTTCGGACCTGGCCGAGGTGCAATCCGGCTGGCAGGTGGAAACCGGGACTCTGGCTATCTCCATCACCCAGATGGGCAACGCGGTTCAGGGTCAGTTCGCCGACTGGACTGCCGCCATCACCTTTGAGGACCGGGCCGACCCCGGTTCCGCCGGATCGGTGGACGTCACGGTTGCGGTCGCCTCACTCACCCTCGGGTCGGTGACGGATCAGGCCAAGGGTGCCGACTTCTTTGATGTGGCGCAGTTTCCGACCGCGCGGTTTCAGGCCGAGATCTTCAAGACCGAAACCGGTTGGGAGGCGCGCGGTCCACTGACCATTCGTGACCGGACTCAGCAAGTGACGCTGCCGTTTTGGCTGGAACTCGACGGCGACACTGCGATCATGGAGGGCCAGATGGATCTCAACCGGATGGATTTCGGGATCGGCGCCAACGTGACCGACGAGGGCGCGTTGCAATCTGGGGTCGCGGTGACGATCGAGCTGACCGCGCAGCGGGTCCGCTGAACGCGAAAACGGCGGCCACCCGGGCCGCCGCGTCGATTGAGATGTGGCCGAACCTAGTCCGCCTTCTGCGCCTCGATCGAGATGGCGACGGCCACCTCGTCGCCGACATAGGGCGCGAACTTGCCCAGATTGAAGTCCGAGCGGACCAATGTGGTGGTGGCGTCGAACCCGGCCCAGGGCTTGCCGGCCATCGGGTGGTCGCCCATCTGGTTCAGCTTGGCATCTAGCACGACCGACTTGGTCACGCCGTTCATGGTCAGATCGCCGGTGATCTTGGCTGTGTCTTCGCCGGTCACTTCGATCCCCGTAGAGGTGAAGGTGATCATGTCCCCCTCGGCGGCGCCGAAGAAATCCTCGGACATGAAATGGTCTTCCCGCTTTTCCCAGCCGGTGAACATCGATACCACCGGCATCGAGACCGTGACGCTTGACGCTTCGGGGTTGTCCTTGTCGAACATGATCTCGCCCTCGAAGCCCGAAAACATGCCCGTCGTCGTCGAAAAGCCCAGGTGGTCATAGGAAAAGACGACCTGGCTGTGGCTGGAATCCAGGACGTATTTTTCCGGATTGGCCATCGCGACCGACGCGGCGCCGATCAGGGTTGCGGCAAGGAAAGTGGTTTTCATGTGCTCTGCTCCACAAATAGATTGCAAGCGGCCGGTCCTGACCGCGCAACAAAAGAAATGTGCCGCCAAAAGGCGGCACGCAATCTTCGTTTGCTCACAGAATATGTTGGCAGATGAACAGCGGCGTCATGCCGTTACGGACATCGACTTGCTCAGCTGCCCCTTCAGCGCCCGTGCAACTTCGGCCGAGTCCAGCGGCAGCTTCATCAGCAGGCTGCCGTCGAGGTCGAACAGCTCGACCTGGCGGTCGGTGAAGCGGGCGCCGCCGAGGGTTTCGTAGCTGCGGCGCAAGACGGTGTGCGGGCGGCCCTTTTCGTTCTTCTGCAGCACCCGAACCTCGCGGCGGATCGGGTCGAAATAGGCGTCCGGCCGGTTGTTGACGTGCTTGAGCGTCAGCAGGCCGACGCCAAAGGCCAGCACCAGGATCGACGGCGCCGCCTTGAAGGGCAGGATTTCCCATTCAAAGGATGCGCCGGGCAGGAACCAGAGCGCCAGGACGCTCAGGATCATCAGGATCCCGACGGACTTGATCAGGACCATGCGCGCCCGCCAGTTCGGAGCGAAGGCGATCTTGACCGGGACGGATTGCTCAAAGACCGGAGTAGCGGCCGACGGCTGATAAGTGTTGGTGTTGATCGCGGTCATGTTCTGCGTCCTTACGGCGAAGTTACTCTTCTGAGGTTCAACTCGTGGTAGCCAGAACTTCGGCGGCAAAAGCGTCAGCATTTGGGCAGGCACGGGGAAATTGGGCGGCACCTTGGTGACATCATTCTGGACTTGCCCGCGGCGCTCAAACGTGTATATGGGGCCATCCTTTCGCAAAGCTTTGTGAACCGCGCAGCCTCTCGTGGCAGGGTCGCGAAAGGGTTTTGACCCCGCCTTTGAAATGCGCCTCGACAGAAACAGGAGTAAACATGCCGCTTTACGAGCATGTCATGATCGCGCGTCAGGATCTTTCCAACGCGCAGGCCGAGGGCCTCATCGAACATTTCGGCACCATACTCGCGGACAACGGCGGCAAGGTCGTCGACAGCGAGTACTGGGGCGTCAAGACGATGGCCTACAAGATCAACAAGAACCGCAAGGGTCACTATGCCTTCCTGAAGACCGACGCCCCCGCCGGCGCGGTTCAGGAAATGGAACGTCTGATGCGCCTGCATGACGACGTGATGCGCGTTCTGACCATCAAGGTCGATGGGCACGAGGACGGCCCGTCGGTCCAGATGCAGAAGCGCGACGACCGCGAACCGCGCCGCGAGCGTCGGGCGTAACCCAGAGGAAGGAGAATAAACCATGGCTGCAAAACCGTTTTTCCGCCGCCGCAAGGTCTGCCCCTTCTCGGGAGATAACGCGCCCAAGATCGACTACAAGGACACCCGTCTGCTGCAGCGCTACATTTCCGAGCGCGGCAAGATCGTTCCTTCGCGCATCACCGCCGTTTCGGCCAAGAAGCAGCGTGAACTGGCCCGCGCCATCAAGCGCGCCCGCTTTCTCGCCCTGCTGCCCTATGCCGTGAAGTAAGGAGAGACTGACATGCAAGTTATCCTTCTGGAACGTGTCGCGAAACTGGGTCAGATGGGCGATGTCGTCGATGTCAAACCCGGCTTTGCGCGCAACTACCTGCTGCCGCAGGGCAAGGCGCTGAGCGCATCCGAAGCCAACATCGCTTCTTTCGAAGCCCAGAAAGCGCAGCTCGAAGCGCGCAACCTGGAAACCCGGAAAGAAGCCGAGGCCCTGGCCGAGAAGCTGGACGGCCAGCAATTCATCGTGATTCGCTCGGCATCCGAAGCTGGCGCGCTCTACGGTTCGGTCACGCCGCGCGATGCGGCCGACGCCGCGACCGAAGCGGGCTTTTCGGTGGACAAGAAGCAGATTGCGCTGATCGCACCGATCAAGGAACTGGGCCTGCACTCGGTGACGGTCAATCTGCATCCCGAAGTCGCGGTGGAAATCAAGCTGAACGTCGCCCGTTCGCAAGAGGAAGCCGAGCTTCAGGCCTCGGGCAAGTCCATCCAGGAACTGGCCGCCGAGGAAGAGGCCGCCGCGGAATTCGAGATTGCCGAATTGTTCGACGACATCGGCTCGGCCGCGTCGGAAGACCAGGAACTGGCCGCCGTGGCTGGCGAAGAGACTGCAGCGGACGAAGAGTCGGACGACACCAAGTCCTGAGTCCGGACCGATGTGAAATACGGGCCGCGCAGTTCCTGCGCGGCCTTTTCTTGTTCGCGCAAGGGTTGCATCGGCGGATTTCGGCAAGGCGTGTCCTCAAGGTTTGCGGCTTGGCCCAGCGCCGACTATACACGTCGGCAGGACGGAGGTGCCCGATGCCAAACCTGACACGCCGGACTTTGATTGTCGCCCTTGGGGCAGCGGCAGTTTCCGCCTGCGCCCGCAGGGACGATCGACTGAGCAGCCGAAATGCGCAATTCGATCCCCCGCTCTATCCCAATGAAACGCCGGAACTGCGCCAGCTCATCAACAAATGGGCCGATCATTACGAACTGCCGCGCGAACTGGTTCACAAGCTGGCCATCCGCGAAAGCACACACCGTCCCTGGGCAGTCAACCGCCCCTATTATGGCCTTCTGCAAATCCTGCCGGCGACCGCGCGTTCGATGGGGTATCGCGGTACGCCCGACGGTCTGCTGGATGCAGACACCAACCTGAAATATGCCGGAAAATACCTGCGCGGCGCATGGATGCTGGCTGATGGAGACCAGCAACGCGCGATATTTCTCTACGCAAAAGGCTACTATCCCGAGGCAAAAAAGCGGGGAATGCTTGTCGAAACCGGGTTGAGAAAGTCCTGAAACCCGTCGCCGGCCCTACAATTCGACAAATCGGCCACAGCAAGCGGCACCAGATTTCGACGGTTTTCGGTAATTCGTGCTAGATATTTGTGGCGCGGCAGGGTTAGACTTGTTCATGAAACAATCAAGCAACAGGCTGCTCCAATCGTTAACTTCATTGGCTTGTCACATACGATAAAGTATGGTGTTCTGACATCTGTCGCAGTTAAACAGGCATCGCGCGACCTTATAGGGCTATTGCAGCACGCAAAACCAAGTTCACGCCCACGGTTGTGTTGGTAACGGCCAATGGAAATAATTGATCTCAGCACGCTGCCTCAGCCGGAAGAAGCTCAGTATACTGAGTTTCTCAAGCAGATTTGCGACAAATTCGAAATGGATCATGCAGCCTATGCCGGCATCAACCCGACGGCGGGATCCATTCACGGCCACGTCACCTATGGTGACGACTGGAAGTCCCATTATCAGGAGCAGGGCTTTCACCTGATCGACCCGACCCTGCACATGAGCCGGCGCAGCATCGCCCCGGTCGACTGGAGTCGCCTGGAGCGCAGCGAAGAGTTCCAGAAGGTGTTCCGCGATGCCGGCGATTTCGGAATCTGCGATCAGGGCATCACCATTCCGGTACGCGGACCCTATGGGGATGTCGGCTTGCTGAGCGCAACCCGTGATTGCACCCGCGAGGAATGGAACAAGCTGATCGGCCATGTGATCAGCGACCTGCAATCGATGGCGGTTCACATCCATGACTCGGTGATGACATCCGACGCGCTGACGCGGGTTCTGTATCATCCGACGCTGTCCAGCCGCGAGATCGAGATCCTGCAATGGGTCGCTGCCGGCAAGTCCCAGCAGGATATCGGCGACATCCTGTCCATCTCGCACCGCACCGTCGAGGTGCATCTGCGCTCGAGTCGCGAGAAGCTGAGCGCCCTGACCACGCCTCAGGCCGTCGGCCGAGCCATCGGAATCGGCCTTATCTATCCCGGATAACGCCTGGTAACCCTCTAAAAAGTCGCAGAATACGGGAAATCCCCAATAGTCTCAGTTTCAAAGTTGGGTAACCATGTGTTCACGGACATTCACTCGAAGGGGGAAATCATGATCATCGTAATCGACGCCTTGAACAAGCATATGTTCGGCGATGTGCTGGACGATATGTTCGAATTGCGCGCCCGTGTCTTTGGCGGGCGTCTCGGATGGGACGTGAAGATCGAGGACGGCAAGGAGATCGACGACTTCGATCATCTCGACCCGGCTTATGTGGTCGGGCTCGACGATGATGGGAACGTCGTCGCCGCCGTCCGCGCCTTGCAGACGACCGGCCCACACATGTTGTCGGACGTGTTCCACGCGATCCTCGACGGCGAACCGCCCCTGCGCAGCGCAACGATATGGGAATCCACTCGTTTCTGTGTCGATACGCAGCGGTTGAACCGGGGCAAGGACAAGAACTCCGTATCCTACGCCACATGCGAACTCATGATCGGGTCGCTGGAATTCGCGCGCAGGGCCGGGATCAAGGACATCATCACCGTGATCGACCCGGTGATGGATCGTGTGTTGAAACGGTCGAACAACGCGCCCTACGGCTACGTCGGCAAGACCGTTCCGATGGGCAAGGTGGCCGCCCTGGCGGCGCTGCTGGATTGCACGAAAGAGCGGATCGCGGGCGTGCGGGATTTCTCGGGCATCACGCATGACGTGTTCCTGGAAGAAAGCGAAGCCCTCGCCCTGGTCGAACGCAGGAAGGCCCTGCAGGCCGCTGCACATCCGGCCAACCAGGATCACAAGCCACTCAGCACGCTCGAGAGGTATTTTGTCGAACAGATGCAATCGGCCAGAACCGAAAAAGAGGTGCAGGCCGTGCTGGATCTGATCGAAGCCCTCTCGGATACCTTCACGCCAGAGCAGAAATTCGCTCTGAAACAGACCCCCCGTGCTTTTGCTCATGAGGCCTGACCCCCTCACCTCCTGAGTTCAAAAGCCACCCAGGCGGAGCTGCCGCCCCTACCCGGCGGCTCCGCTTCCTACCCCCGTGCTTTTGCCTGCGAGGCCTGACCCCCTCATCTCGCGGGACCAAAAGCCACTCAGGCGGAACTGTCGCATTTCCGGCAGTTCCGCCCCTGATACCCGACGCTTTTGACTGCGTGGACATCCCCCTCGCCGCGCAAGTTCAGAAGCCACAAGGGCGAAGCTGCTGACCGGCCAGCGGCTTCGCCTTTTTCTTCTCCGGCATCACGCAGAGACCGAGGATGAAAAACCGGAGCCGCCATGTCCGATGGCAGCTCCGGCTCCTGGTTCAGTTCCGGCGCGGGTCGGATGCCCGTCTATTCGTCTTCCAATGCGTCAACGGCCTTTTTCAGGTCGTCCTTGCTGGCCTCTTTTTCCGTCACGTTGGCCAGCTCAAACACATAGTCCACGACCTTGTCTTCGAAGATCGGCGCGCGCAACTGCTGCTGCATCTGCGGGTTTTTCTGGACGAATTCGAAGAACTGGCGTTCCTGTCCCGGGTACTGCCGTGCCTGCCCCATGATCGCCTGGGTCATCTCGGCATCGGTCACTTCGACTTCGGCCTTCTGGCCCAGATCCGCCAGCAGCAGGCCCAGACGCACGCGGCGCTCGGCCAGCTTGGTGTGCTCTTCCGTCGGTTCGATCTCGCCGTGGTTGTGATCGGTCACTTCCGGATTTTCCTCGTGCCACAGCTGATGTGCGATCTGCTTGGCCTCGGCCTCGACCAGCGATGGCGGCAGGTCGAAGGACACCTTTTCGTCCAGCGCATCAAGCAGGCCGCGCTTCATCACCGCGCGGGCGGCGCCGACATATTCGGCCTCCAGGCGCTCGGTGATCTGCGCCTTCAGCGCGGCCAGATCCTCGGCACCGAATTTCTTGGCAAGCTCGTCGTTGATCTCGGCCGCGACGGGTTCCTTCACCTCTTTCACGGTGCAGGTGAACACGGCCTCCTTGCCGGCCAGGTGTTCGGCGCCGTACTCCTCGGGGAACGACACCGTCACGTCCTTGACCTCTTCGGCCTTCACGCCGACCAGCTGATCCTCGAAACCGGGGATGAAGCTGTTGGAGCCCAGGACAAGCGGGTAATCCTCGGCCGAGCCGCCGTCGAAAGGCTCACCGTCGATCTTGCCGACGAAGTCGATCACGACCTGATCGCCGTCCTTGGCCTTGGACCCCTTGCGCCGCGCCTTGAAATCCTGGGCGGTTTCCGCGAGGTTCTCGAGCGCCTCGTTCACGGCGGCCTCGTCGGCCTTGACCACCAGCTTTTCCAGCTCGATCGACTTCAGGTCGACCTCGGGGATCTCGGGCAGCTTCTCATAGCTCATCTCGACGTGAACGTCGTCGCCTTCCTTCCAGTCCTCGTTGGTCATCTTGACCTCGGGCTGCAACGCCGGACGGTCGCCGCTGTCCTCGAAATGCTTGTTCATGGCGCCGTCGATGGTTTCCTGCATGGCTTCGCCCAGCAGACGCTGGCCGAACTGCTTCTTCAGCAGCGCCATCGGCACCTTGCCCTTCCGGAAACCCTTCATCTCGATTTCGGGCTGAGCCTCGGTCAGCTTCTCGTTCACCTTGTCGTCCAGTTCGGCCGCGGTGACGGTGATGTTGTAGCTGCGTTTCAGACCTTCGTTCAGAGTCTCGGTTACCTGCATTATGGCATTCCCCATAGGATTCGGGGCGCGCGAGACCGCGCGCCGGGCAAATTTGACGCCTTCTATTTGCCCTGTCGTCCCGGTGCAAGGGGCATCTTGGGCGCGACCTTCGATTGCCGGTGTCCGGGACGAAAAAACGCCCCGGTTGAACCGGGGCGTCCATCATCGCGCGGAACCACAGATCAGAATTTCCAGAGCGCGCCCAGAACCCAAGTGTCGTTCTTCTGGAACCCGGTGGTGCCATCGTCAAAGTCGTGATTGCGGTATTTCAGGTAGGCGTCGGTATTGAGGCTGTCGATCCTCTGCACCAAAGCAATGCCCCACACCTTGGTGTCCGAGCCGTCGTTCTCGAAATCGGCGCCGCTGTAGTAATCGACACCGATACCGGTCTTGCCCCACGAGACCCAGTCGCCCTCATAGGCGACCTTGCCGTACCAGTAGCTGGGATCGCTGGCCCCTGCACGCTCGTCATCTCGGGTTCCGCCCGCGACGGTAAAGCTCAGGCCGCTCGGCAGCAGGACCGAGGCCGACCCGATCGTGTCCTTGCGGTCGCCCGAATTGTCGTCGCGGTCCCGAACGGCATAGGCCACGCCGGCCGCGAATTCGGCACCGCCGGCAAAGGTGTTTTCGTAGAACAGGCCGACATCGTAGTAGGTGTCGTCATCGCTGGACGACAGGATGTTCTTGCCCCAGGCGATACCGGCAGAGAACCCGTTAAAGCTGGGCGTGTCATAGCGGATACGGCCGCGGCGTGACCCGTCAAAGTTGCTGGTGGAGTCGCCGATTGTGATGCCGCTCAGCATCCCGCCGAACTCCCGGTAGAAGAAGCCCAGGTTTTCGTCCGCGGTGAACGAGTACAGCGTGGTGCCGACATAGGACAGGTCAACCTCGGAAGCGCCATCCGAAACCATGCTGCCCTGACCGGTATACGCCTTGCCCCAATCGCCTTCGAGAGTGAAATCGACAAAGCGGATTTCCGAACGAGACCAGCCGTCGAAGTCGGTGCCCAGCTGGTTCCAGTGCGAGGAGCCCGGAAGACCAAGGCCGGTCTCGAAGCGGAACTGGAACTCGTTCGCGCCGAAGGGCTGCATGAGCCGCATCCCGACACGGCTGTTGGACAGGTCGTTGTCCAGCACACGGGTGTCGGTTTCCTGCCCGTCATCGACGGAAATGAGCGCCGGGTGCAGTTGCCCGTAGAGCAGGACATAGCCGCCCGTGTCGTTCTCGTATTTCAGCTCGGCCGCAGCGGGGATGGCCGTGGTGGCCGCCAGCACCGCGGCCAGTGAACGAATGCGCAAAGTCGGTTTCATCAGTCTCACCATGAAAATTCAGGTTTCGTGGGCACGAAAAAGATGTGTGCAGCTGCAGAAAGTACCAGCGTTTGGTCCGATGTACCGGGCAACCATGACAATTCGGCAACAGGCCAATTCGCGGCCAGTACTCGAAAACACTTGAATGCAGCGACATGGCCGGGATTCGCCGATGTCTCGGCTGATCGGAGCAAGAAAATTCTGCCCAGAAACCTGTGCGATACGCAAATAGCCGCTATGCATTTTTTTGAAAACTCGGCGGCATGTCGCCGACCCGTTTGCAAGAGGACCGATCCCGTCGCGAATTCCCCAAGGATTTCCCGAATGCGGCACCTCAACTCTATCCTGCTGGAACTCATGCCATCAATCTCCGGACCTCGGCGCGCCGCGCAGGCGCGCAATCCGGTCCATTGGGCCGCGCCCGTTCGCCGCCGCATGGCTTGGGCGACCAGAAAAGACTTGCGATTTCCGTAACGTGCGGGAACACTGAAAGTCTGTACTTTGGATCGAACGAATTGACGATCGAACCGAATTCCGAACGGTCGCCGCTCGACAGCGGCAACGGCCCAAGAACCAGAAAAATCTCACACGCATATTTTGATAGGGAGAATGGCTTTATGGCTGGAACAGGACTTCGAAAACTTCTGTCCGCGGGATGCCTCATACTTGGTTTTGTTGCAGGACCACTGGCCGCACAGGACAGCAGCGCATCTTCGGACAAGCCCAACATCCTCGTGATTTGGGGCGACGATGTCGGACAATCCAACATCTCCGCCTATACGATGGGCCTTGTCGGGTACCGCACGCCCAATATCGACCGGATCGCCAAGGAAGGCATCATCTTCACCGACTACTACGGCGAGCAATCCTGCACCGCCGGCCGGTCGTCCTTCATCACCGGCCAATCGGTGTTCCGCACGGGCCTGTCGAAAGTGGGCATGCCAGGCGCGGAGCAAGGCATGCAGATCGAGGATCCCACCATCGCGGGCCTGCTCAAGGCGCAGGGCTATGCTACTGCCCAGTTCGGCAAGAACCACCTCGGCGACCGCGACGAGCACCTGCCCACCAATCACGGCTTCGACGTGTTCTTCGGCAACCTCTATCACCTCAACGCCGAGGAAGAGCCCGAGAACGAGGACTATCCGCAGAGCGCCGAGTTCCGCGAGCGTTTCGGGCCGCGCGGCGTGATCCGCTCCTCCGCGGATGGCGCCATCGAGGATACCGGCCCGCTCACGCGCCAGCGCATGGAAACGGTCGACGATGAAACCGTCGCCGCCGCGCTCGACTGGATTCGGACGCAGCACGAACAGGGCAACACCTGGTTCTGCTGGTGGTCGGGAACACGGATGCACTTCCGCACCCATGTCAGCGACGAGCGCCGGCAGATGGCCAACGAGACGGTGGGCAAGCATGTCGACGAATATGCGGCGGGCATGATCGAGCACGACATGCATATCGGCCAATTCCTCGACCTTCTCGACGAGCTCGGCATCGCCGAGAACACCATCGTGCACTACTCGACCGACAACGGCCCCCACATGAACACCTGGCCCGATGCCGCCCAGACGCCGTTCCGCGGCGAGAAGAACACCAACTGGGAAGGCGGCTGGCGCGTGCCCTCGATGGTGCGCTGGCCGGGCAAGTTCGAAGCGGGCCGCATCTCCAACAACATCATGCACCACATGGACTGGCTGCCGACCTATCTTGCGGCGGCGGGCCGTCCGACCGTCAAGGAGGAACTGCTCGACGGCATCACCGTTGCCGAGGTCGGCGGCGGGCGCGACTATCGCGTGCATCTCGATGGCTACAACTTCCTGCCCTACCTGCTGGGCGAAGAGGAAACGTCGCCCCGCCGGGAGATCTTCTACTTCTCCGATGACGGCGACCTGACGGCGCTGCGCTATGACGACTGGAAGGCGGTCTTCCTCGAGCATCGGTTCCCGCAGACGCTGCGCGCCTGGGCCGAACCCTGGACCGAGCTTCGGATCCCGCTGCTGTTCCACCTCCGCCGCGATCCCTATGAGCGGTCGCAGATCACGTCGAACACCTATTACGACTGGTATATCGACCGTGCCTATGTGCTTCTGCCGGCGGCCGACTACGTGGGACAGTTCCTCGCGACCTTCGAGGAGTACCCGCCGCGTCAGGCACCCGGCAGCTTCACGATCGGCAACGCGAGGGACATGATCCTGTCCAACGTCGGCGGCCAATAAGGCTGGCACGCTTCCCGTCCTCTCCGGCCCGGCCGGGGAGGACACACCGGAACATCGCATCGGATCATTGAGACCACATGACGGACCAGACCCCGCACGCCCGTGTGCAAGACCTCGTGACCCGCATGCAGGGCGCGATCATCGGCCAGACCCAGGTCATCGAACGGCTGATCATCGGCCTTCTGGCCAATGGCAACCTTCTGGTCGAGGGACTGCCGGGCCTGGCCAAGACCCGCGCGATCAAGGCGCTTGCGAAGAACCTCGAGTGCGACTTTTCCCGCATCCAGTTCACGCCTGACCTGCTTCCGTCCGACGTGACCGGTACCGAAGTCTATTATCAGGCAGATGCCGGTGGGCAGTTCCGGTTCGAGCCCGGACCGATCTTCGCCAACATCGTTCTGGCGGACGAGATCAATCGTGCTCCGGCCAAGGTGCAGGCCGCGTTGCTCGAAGCCATGGAGGAAAGGCAGGTCACGGTGGCCGGCAAGACTCACACCATGCCGCCGCTGTTCATGGTGATGGCGACCCAGAACCCCATCGAGCAGGAAGGAACCTATCCCCTGCCCGAGGCCCAGATGGACCGGTTTCTGATGCATGTGAACATCAACTACCCACCGGTCGAGGATGAGGTTGAAGTCATCCGACTTGTCCGGGGCGAGGAACAAGCCGCGCTGGCCGAGACCGCTGGCGGCGGGGCCTCCGGTGCCAAGCCCGAGGCGGTGCCTCAGGACGCCGTTTTCGCCGCCCGCCGCGAAATCGCCGCGCTGCACGTGTCGGACGCGATGGAGAGGTACATGGCCGACCTCGTGAACGCGACGCGCGTGCCGGAGCAGTTCGGGGACGACCTGAAACGCTGGATCGAGGTTGGCGCCAGCCCGCGCGCCAGCCTGGCGCTGGACAAATGTGGGCGCACCCATGCCTGGCTTGCCGGGCGGGACTATGTCGATCCCGAGGACGTGCGCGCCATCGCGCCGGACGTGCTGCGCCACAGGTTGGGCCTGAGCTACGAGGCGCAGGGCGAAGGGGTCGCCCCCGATCAGGTGACGGCCGAGATCATCCGGCAGGTGGCCCTGCCGTAAGGAGGAGGAGATGGCGCGGGACAGGGCAGCCCGGATCAGAACCGGCACGATGCCACGAACCGGAACCGCCGAAAGCGGTGACGCGCGCATACATGTCACGCTGCCCCATCTTCGCGCGCTCGAAAGCCGCGCCCGCAGCCTCAGCTTCATGCCCCGTCAGCCCGCGCGTTCGGTTCTGAACGGGCGGCACGCCTCGCGCCTGCGGGGGCGCGGCCTGAACTTCGAGGAACTGCGCGAATACCTGCCGGGCGACGACATCCGCGCGATCGACTGGAAAGTGACCGCGCGCACCGGCACGCCGCATGTGCGGGTGATGACCGAGGAACGCGACCGGCCCGCCCTGATCGCCGTGGATCAGCGGATGTCGATGTTCTTCGGCTCGGTTCTGAACATGAAATCCGTCACCGCCGCCGAAGCCGCGGCGCTTGCCGCCTATCGCATCCTCGATCAGGGGGACCGCGTGGGCGGCATCGTGTTCGGCGACGAGCGGATCGCCGAGATCCGGCCGCAACGCAGCCGCGTGGCATTGAACCGGTTTCTGACCGCCCTGGCCGACGCCAACAGCCTGCTTCATGCCGAGGTGCCGCCGGTCGAGGCGCCTGTGTCGCTGACCCGCATCCTGCGCGCGGTCGCGCGGATCGCACCGCGCAACCACCTGATCATCGTGCTGAGCGACTTCGACGTGATCGACGCGGAGACCGAAAAACTGGTTTCGGGCCTGTCGCGGCACAACGACCTGATCCTGGGGCTGGTCAGCGATCCGATGGCCGACAACCTGCCCGCCGGGTTGAAACTGGTGGTGTCCGACGGCGCGCTTCAGGCGGAGATCGACACTGGCGACGCCATCAGCCATACCCGCCTTCAGGACATGGCGCGCGGCAGGCTGGCGCAGGTCATGGACTGGCAGCGCCGCTTTGGCGTTCCCGTGCTGCCCCTGACCTCGGCCGAAGAAACGCTGCCGCAGCTCAGGCGCCTGATGGGGTTGGGCCCGGCATGAGTACGCAGACGGAAACACCAGACACCACCAGTCTGGTCGGATTGATCGACCGGCTTGTCGAACCGCCCCCGCCCGAGCCTGTGTCGATGGTTCCCCAGACCGCCGGCTGGGTCATGCTGGGAGCCGTCTTGGTGCTGATGCTCGCGGCGGCCGCTTGGAAATGGCTTCACGTCTGGCGCGCAAACGCCTATCGGCGCGCGGCCCTGGTGGCGCTCGATGCCGCTGGCGACGACCCGGCCGAGATCGCGACGGTCCTGCGACGGGCCGCCCTGGCCGCCTGGCCGCGTAGCGAGGTTGCAGAGCTGTCGGGTGCGGACTGGCTGGCCTTTCTGAACCGCACGGGCGGCAAGACCCTGTTTGCGGGACGTGACGGTGAAATGCTGGTCACAGCGCCGTATTCGACAGCGCGTGTCCCAGCCCCGCCGGACTTGCGGCATGCGGCCCGCGACTGGATCCGGTCGCATCGCTCGTCACGGAGCGAGGATCCCGGATGATTTCGCTCGCTTTCCCCTGGGCGTTCGCTCTGCTGCCCCTGCCCCTGTTGATCTGGTGGCTGGTTCCGCCACATCGCGAAAGAACGCCAGCCCTGCGCTTTCCGTTCTTCCGGCGGATCGCCGAGGCTGCGGGGGCGGAACCCCGCGCCGGTGCGGTCATCCTGTCCCGCACGCGCCTGCAGATGGCGGCGGCAATTCTGGTCTGGCTGCTGGCAATCCTGGCGCTGGCGCGGCCGGACCGGGTGGGCGCACCCGTGGAAGTCACCAAATCCGCCCGCGACCTGATCCTGGCCGTCGATATTTCCGGCTCCATGGACCAGCGGGATTTCCTTGCGCCGGACGGCACCCGCCTGCAGCGGCTGGAGGGTGTGCGCGGCGTGGTTCAGGAGTTTGTCGCCGGGCGCGAAGGGGACCGCATGGCCCTGATCGTGTTCGGCACCAAGGCTTATATCCAGGCGCCGCTGACCGAAGACCTGGCGACGATCTCGGACCTGCTGGACCGGACCGAGGTCGGCATGGCCGGGCCGCATACCGCGCTGGGCGACGCCATCGGCCTGTCCATCCGCACCTTCGAAAACAGCGGCATAGAACAGCGTCTTCTCATCCTGATGTCGGATGGTGGCGACACGTCAAGCCGGATGAGCCCGATCAATGCGGCCGAGATCGCCAAGGGCGAAGGCGTCGAGATCTTCACCATCGCCGTGGGCGATCCCGAGGCGACCGGCGAAAACCGCGTGGACATCCCGACCCTGACCGAAATCGCCGCGCGCACCGGCGGCGAGACCTTCTACGCCAATGAGGAGGCGGCGCTGTCCGAAATCTATGCCCGCATCGACGCGCTCGCCCCGCGCGAAACCGAAACACTGTCCTATCGGCCCCGGCAATCTCTGGCGTGGATCCCTCTGGCCGCCGCACTGGCCATCAGCCTGGCGACCCTGGCCATTCTGACGATCCAGTCGCAGCGGAGGCGGCGGGCATGACCGGGTTCAGCGCCTTTCTGTCCGCCTTCCACTTTCTGCGGCCGTGGATCCTGCTGGCGCTGCCCGTCATCATGTATCTGTGGTGGCGCGTGCGCCGGGGATCGGCGCGCGACGGCTTGCCCCGGACCGGGATGGCCACGCATCTGCGGGATGCCCTGACCATCGGCGCGACACACAGACTGAGAGTGCGCCCGATCGATGCGGTGGCGCTGGCCCTTGCCTGCGCGGCCATCGGGGCGGCAGGACCGACATGGTCGCGCATTCCGAACCCGCTGATTGCGCAATCGGCACCGGCCGTCGTGGTGCTCGAGGTCACGCCCTCGATGCAGGACACCGACATAGCCCCATCCCGGCTGGAACGCGGCAAGCAGAAGATCCGGGACTTTCTGGATCTGCGCGCGGGTGCCCGAACCGCTCTGGTCGCCTATTCCGGCACGTCCCATCTGGTCGTGCCCATGACCGAGGATCCCGCCGTCGTGGTGCCCTATCTCGAAGGGCTGACGCCAGACGTGATGCCCAAGGACGGGACGCAGGCGGCCGCCGCCCTGGCGCTGGCCGAACAGCTGCTGTCATCGGAAGACGTGCCCGGTGGCATCCTGTTCGTGACCGACGGCATCGACCCGGCCGATGTAGCCGCGCTGGATGCGTCCGGACAGTCCGTCGCGATCCTGTCGATGCTGCCTGCGGGCACACGCGACCGTGGCATCGACGCCTTCTCCGGCCCGGTGGTTTCGGTCACACCGGACACCAGCGATCTGCACCAGATCGACCGGCTTTTGAATGCCGCGTTCCGTCAGGCGATGCTGGAAAACTCCGATCAGCCATGGGACGATCGCGCCCATTGGCTTGCCTGGCCTCTCGCCCTCTTGACCCTGCTCTGGTTCCGGCGCGGCTGGACCATGCGCTGGGCGGTGGTTGCGGTGGGGGTCGCGCTTGGTGGCGTTCCGTCCGGAGCAAGAGCCGAAGGGCTGGCGGATTGGTTCCTGACGCCGGACCAACAAGGCCAGATCGCGTTCAACCGCAAGAACTACGCCGAGGCCGCCGAGCGATTCACCGACCCGCTTTGGCGTGGCTATGCGCTCTACAAGAGCGGCCAATACGAGGAGGCGGTCGAGGTTCTCGACCGGGTGGACAGCGCGCAGGCCGCCTTCATCCAGGGCATGGCCCACATCAAGTCGCGCGGCTACCGGGACGGCGTGCGCGCGTTCGAGACGGCGCTCGAACGCGATCCGGACTATCCCGGAGCGCAGGAAAACCTCGAAACGGCGCAGGAGATCGTTGAATATGTCGAAAGCGTACGCGAGCAATCCGATACCGGAGAGGAAAGCGGCATCGGCGCCGATGAGGTCGTATTCGACAACGAGGCCGCGCGCGGCGCCGAAACCGAGATCGATGCCGAACAGGATCCGGTCGACAGCGGGTTGATGACCGCCGAGCACTGGATGAACACGGTCGATACCCGCACCGGGGATTTCCTTCGGCAACGCTTTGCGCTAGAGGCCAGCCTCGGCACCCAGTCGGCCGGCAACGAGGCCGAACAGAACGACGCAGGAGACTCCCAATGAGACACCTGCTTGCGGTGCCCGCGCTGCTATTGCTTGCCTGCACGTCCGTTTTCGCGCAGGGCGAAACCGGCACAAGTCCGTTTTTGCGGACCGAATTCGAGCAAACCGAGGCCATCCCCGGCCAGCCACTGAGCCTGCGGCTGACGGTCATGGTGCCCACCTTCATGCCGAACCCACCGGTATGGCCGAGTTTCGAGATGCCCAATCTGATGGTGCGGCTGCCAGAGCGGTCCACCAACCCGACCAGCGAGACAATCGATGGCCGGACCTGGTCGGGCATAACCCGCCACTACCGCCTGTCTCCGATGGTCCCGGGCGAATTCGACCTTCCGCCTCAGCTCGTCACCGTCACCTATGCCGATCCGGACACAAACGCCCCCACGCGGATCGACCTGCGAACCGAGCCGATCGCGTTCCGGGGCGTCCTGCCGGAAGGGGCCGAAGGGCTCGATCCATTCATTGGCGCGACAGATCTGACGCTCGACCAATCCATCGAAGGCGATCCGGCAAACATGGTTCCCGGCCAAAGCGTGACCTGGACCGTTACCGCATCGGTGCAGGGCCTTTCGCCGATGTTTCTGCCCGAGCTGCTGCCTCGGCCTGAAATTCCAGGACTCGCCATCTATCCCGACGAACCGGTGCTGGAGGAACACAGCGACCGCGGCCTGCTGTCCGGAACCCGCCGCGAACGCCTGACGCTGGTGGCCGAGGGCGGCGGTTCAGGTGAGATGCCGGGCATCGAGGTCTCGTGGTACGATCTGGAAAACGGTCAGGTCGAAACCGCGTCGCTGCCCGGCTTCGGCGTCAACATCGCCGGGCCGCCGGCCGGAGCCGACCGGCCCGCGCATTGGCGCTTTCTGGCCTGGATCGTCGCCGGAGCGGCCACGGTGGTCGCCGCCGCCTTGCTGGGGCGCAGGTTCGGGTCCGGCCTTCGCGACCGCATGGACGCCGCGCGGGAAAAACGCCGTGCTTCCGAGCGCTATGCTTATCGTGCGTTGATGCAGGTTGTCCGCCGCAAGGACCATGCCGCGCTCCACGCGGCGCTGGCAAACTGGACCAGCCGTCTGCCGGCCGGGTCGGACCCCCGCGGCGATCCCGACGTACAAACGGCTCTGCTGCGCCTCGGCGCAAGCCGGTATGGCCACGCCGCCGGTGATGCCGATGAGGATCCGGCCTGGCGCGATCTCGCGCTTGCCTTGCCCAAGACACGCCGCCGATCCGACAAGCACAGCAGCGTCCCCGCCCTGCCCCCGCTCAATCCCGGCGTGTAGATCGGTCTCGATCCGGGCCGAAACGCGGCGAACACCTGCTTGTTTTCTGGAAATCTGGTGCGGGTGGAGGGACTTGAACCCCCACGCCTTGCGGCGCCAGAACCTAAATTTTATGAACGCGGAACAGAATCAACGACTTGGCGAAGCAGTTTCGCAGGACATTGCGCGAACAAGCCATGAATCTGCGAAAACCGTGATCGCTGACCAGCCAATAGAAAACCCCGGCGCGCTGGCGGGCGCAACCGGGGCTCATTTCAAAAACGAAGTCACCATGCTTCCCCCGCACGATACGGCATCACTGGCGGCACGTCATCCCATAATCGCACTGCATTGGGGGATCGTTGCATGACAAGATTTGCGGCCAGTAAACAAGCGGGGCGTTGGGCGAAGCTCAACAACAACGGCAAGCTGCGCCTGCCGGGGCGGGAGGGTGACGATGATCTCGATCATCCCCGTTGAAAACCAGGTGTCCATTCCGGCCTCGACCATCGAAATGGTCAAGCGTGCCGTCTGCGAGGAATTCGGCGTCAGCAGGAGCGAATTGGTTGGATCATCGCGGCTGCATATTCATTGCTGGCCGCGTAGCGTCGCCATGGCGCTGATCCGCGACCTGACCGGGTGCAACCTGTCGGAAGTCGGCCGGCAATCCGGCGGACGCGACCACACCACGGTACTGAACGCACCGAGGTGGGTGGAAGGGGTACATATCGGGAATGATGCGTTCCGAGCTCGATACGACGCACTTCGAACGCGAATCGAGGCGCTTCTGTCGCCGGTGTTTATGCGCGAACCGGTGTTCCGGCTAGTGCGCGAAAGGGTTGCATCATGACAAAAGCGGCTTCGATCATCGAGGGGATGCTCTGGCCACTCAAGCGCGGTGAGACTTTGTCGAACCATGATTGGTTTCCCTTCTACACGCACCGTTTTCTCTCGTCCGGCTTCGTCAATCAGGTGGCGCTGGGAGCGCGCGGCAGGGCCGATCTGGGCACGGCGCTGATCCTCTGGGCGGAATCGATGCGCATGGATCCGGCGGGCACCCTGCCGGTCGATGACATCGATCTAGCAAGCGCTGCTCGGTTCCACTCGGTCGTTGCCTGGCGCGAAGCACGGGACGGCGCGCTGTGCGATTGGGCGCTTGTCCGGGTCGAAGATGAATGGACCGGGGATCTGGTCGAGCGGCTCGGGCATCCCTTCACTCTGGACGTTGTGGCCGAGATGATTACACGCGCTCCGGCGCGCTCGATCGAATGGGATCAGCGGCCTGTTGCGCCCCCTGATAGCGGGAGGGCGGTGTAGTGGGACGCGACAAGCAGAACGAAAATCGCGGCGAAAAGGCAACGATACTTCGGCTCTCTATGATGCAGACCCCTGCATGGCGGGCGCTATCTCCTACAGCGCAGGCACTTTACGTTTGGATCAAGCACGAGTGGCGCGGGGCGAAGTTCAACAACAATGGCAAGTTGCGCCTATCAGTGCGGCAGGCGGCAGAGCGCATGGGCTGCGTGCGAGACACGGCGGCCAAAGCTTTCCAAGACCTGCAAGCCAAGGGGTTCGTTATCCAGACAGAGGGCGCTTGCTTGGGCGTAGAGGGCATGGGGAAGGCGCCAGCCTACGAACTGACCGAAATACCTCCATCGGGCGAGAACGGCCCCGGCAAACAATGGTTTAAGAATTGGTCCCAGGGGCACGACTTCCCGGTGAGGATCACACCTACCAAGGCCCGCACCGGGCCCAAGCCGAAAACAGAACCCTGTCCTAAGAATCAGGACAGTACTGTCCTAGAATTTAGGACGAAGTAGCCATGGCCTGTCCTATTTTTTATGACACCCTGTCCTATTTTTTAGGACGAAATGCGCCAAATCCGGCTCTACCCTGTCCTAAAAATCAGGACATCCTTAATAGCCATGGGGTGGTGGTCGGGGGCGAGGTGGACATTCCCGCCAGAACACCCTCGCCGAAGAGAGATAAGCAGGCAGGCTGTCCGGTAGACACCAAATATCGGACGGACGGCCTGCCTGCGTTGTCGTTCAACTCACCAACAACAAATGAGCAGAGCAATGGACAGTAAACCACCACTCGATCCCTGGCGCTTCGACGCCCTCACCGACGGCCCCGAACGGATCTGGGGCGTTGAGGCGATCGCCCGCGCGATGGGCGTATCGTCGCAAACCGTGCGGAGGTATGCCGCACGCCCCGATACACCGATCTATCGCCCCGGCGGCAAGTACTTCGCCATCAGATCGGAATTGAATGAATGGCTGAGATCGAAATAGAGAGGGAGCACACCGTGACGCAGGGCAACGACATCAATACGATGACAATCATCGACGCATCGGTGAACCAGTTGGGCAACAAGCTTTTGGCAATCTTCGACGTGACGACCCGCGGCATCCTAATCCAGGGATGTGTCCTGATCGCCCATGCCGATGGCAGGGTGATTGCCAAGGGACCAATCGGCAAAACGCATACCGGCGCCACTATCCGCGTTCGCTTCGACGATCCGGCAATCCGCGATGCCGTCACACAGAGGGCGATACGGGCCTATGCCGCGCTGACCGGTCGCGAGCTTACCGGGGCGCAGGCATAGGGGGGGTGGTCTCGAACTTTTGGGAACCCATGGGGACCGGCGCGGGGTAAGTGGCGCGAGATTTGTACGAATCTGGTTTTACCAAATGGCCGAGAATGGCAGAGTTTGGAACATTCTGGAAGATTCTGATATCTAGCGCCGCCGCTACTTGCTTGAAATTATGGCCTCATGTGGCCATTCAAGCGCAAACCCAAAACCGAGACCAAGTCGCTCACGTCGCCGGAAGACTGGCTGGCCGAGATTTTCGGCGTGACGCCTACCAGCGCGGGCGTGAGCCTGTCGCCCGATGCGGCGCTCTGCGTTCCGGCCGTGAATTCCGCGATCCGGGTCATTTCCGAGGCAGCTGCAAGCCTTGACGTTTCGGTCAAGTCGCCAGACGAAAAAACGACCTTCGACGATGATCCGGCGCTCAAACTTCTGGCCGGCGCGGCGAATGAATGGACGTCCGGGTACGAGCTTATCCGAGACCTTGTTATCGACGCTCTGGGGCGCGATCAAGGCGGTCTCGCCTGGGTCAACCGGATCAACGGCAAACCGCAGGAAATCATTCACTACAAACCCGGCGTGATCACCGTCGAGTATGACCAGGACACGCGAGAACCGACCTATCGGATCAACAACCGCGTCGAGCCCGCTGCGAACATCATCCATCTGCGTTCCCCGTTCGGCCGGGCCCCGTTGACGCTGGCACGAGAGGCAATCGGCGTGGCTTTCGTCATGGAGCGTCACGCGGCGCGGTTGTTCGGGCGTGGGGCCCGTCCTTCCGGTGCTTTGATGTTCCCGAAAGGCATGGGCGAGGAAAGCGTGAAAAAGGCGCGCGCGGCGTGGCGTGCGACGCACGAGGGCGAGGATGCCGGTGGTCGGACCGCGATTTTGTACGACGGCGCCGAGTTCGTGCCGTTCACCCTGAATTCGACCGACGCGCAGTATCTCGAAAATAGGAAGTTCCAGATCCTCGAGATTGCCCGGGCGTTCCGGGTTCCGCCCTCGATGCTGTTCGAACTGGATCGGGCCACATGGAGCAACACCGAGCAGATGGGCCGTGAGTTCCTGGTCTATTGCCTCGAGCCGTGGCTGAAGGCGCTGGAAGCCGCCCTGGGCCGCGGGTTGTTCTTGCCGGATCAACGAAAGGACCGCGTCATTCGCTTCGATCGGGACGACCTGACCCGTGCGGACCTGAGCACCCGTGCGACCGTCATCAGCAGCCTCGTCTCCAGTCGGACGATCAACCCGAACGAAGGCCGCCGCTGGCTGGGTCTACAGCCTTACGAAGGCGGCGACGACTTCGCCAATCCGAACATCCAGACAACCCCCGATACCAGCAAGGAGCCAGCGGATGCAGCTTGATGAGATCATTGCGGACGCACAGGACCAGGATCGCGGTCGAGAGTTCGAGCTTTCCGATCCGGTCACCGGCAAGCCCACCGGCATCAAGCTGCGGATCGCGGGTCCGGACAGCGCCACGCAGAACCGTGCCCGGCTGCAACTGGCCGACGATCTGGCGGCAAGCGCCGATCTGGATGGCCGGGTGTCGGCAGGGGCCCGAGAAAAACTGCGAATCAAATGCCTGGCGACCTGCGTGCTGGGCTGGGAGATCGAGGAAGACGGCGAGCCGGTTCCCTTCTCCCAAGCGAATGTCATCCGACTGCTGACGGCCGCCAGCTGGGTGCAGGCCCAGGTCGACGATTTCGCGTCCAACCGGGCGGCGTTTCGGGGGGGCGTGTGATGGAGCGACTTTACATCGATACCAAGGTTCTGGCCGAGGATGACGGTTCGATTTCGGGCATTGCCTGGAAGTTCGGCCAGGGCGATCGGGTTGGTGACTGGATCGAACCCGGTGCCTTCAAATCCGTTTCGCTACCCTTGCCGATGTTGTTCGGCCACGATCAGAACGATCCGGTTGGCGCCTGGGATCTGGCCGACGAAACCAAAGACGGACTGCACATCAAGGGCAAACTCCTGGTCGATGATGTTCCCCGCGCCCGTGAAGTGCGCGCCTTGGTCAAAGCCGGTGCTGTTCGCGGCATATCGATCGGCTTTCTCACCAAGGATGCCGTAGCCCGCAAGGGTGGCGGCCGCACCATCAAGTCGCTCGAACTTCTGGAAGCGAGTCTGGTGACCCTGCCCATGCATCCCGGCGCCCAGGTCACATCCGCAAAATCCGCAATCGAGGCCCTGCGCCTCGCGACTTCCCTTCAACGCGCCACGGCGCAAATTTCAAAGAGGTAGGTATGAAACACACGCGATTGAAAGACCTGCGCGGCAGCACGGCACTGATCCGCAAGGGAGATGACGAAGATCCGATCGATGTCGTCAACAAGGCCCTCACCGACCTGACCAAGACCGTCGATGAGCGGCTTGGCGAAATCGAGGAAAAGGCTGACACGACCGAGATCGTCGAGCGGCTGGACAAGCTCGAAGCCAAGGCCAATCGCCCGGAGGGCGGCGGCAAGGACACGAAGGATGAGCCCTCGGCAGAGCGCAAGGCGTTCGCGACGTATCTTCGCCTGGGCAACAACACCCCGGCAGACGAGCTGAAGGCCCTGACCGTTTCCAGTGATCCGTCAGGCGGCTACCTTGCGCCGGCCGAGATGTCCTCTGAATTCATTCGCGACCTGGTCGAGTTCTCACCGGTCCGCAGCATCGCCAGCGTTCGCCAGACCGGCGCACCGTCGGTGATCTACCCCACCCGCACCGGCGTCACGAACGCCAAGTGGAAGGGGGAGGCCCAGGCATCCGAGGCATCCGAACCCGGCTTCGGCCAGGAAGAGCTGTTCCTGAAGGAGCTGACCACACACGTCGATATCTCCAACCAGTTGCTGTCCGACAGCGGCGGCCAGGCTGAGGCAGAGGTTCGCCTGGCACTGGCCGAGGACTTTGGTCGGAAAGAGGGCCTGGCCTTCGTGAACGGCGACGGTGTTCTGGAACCCGAGGGGTTCATGACCAACGACGACATCGCCGAATCGATCAACGGCAGTACGACCGCGATCGATCCGGACGCGATGATCACGTTGATGTACGCGCTGCCCGCGATGTACCGAAATGCCGGAACCTGGGTGATGAACGGCACCACGCTTGGCGTGATCCGCACCCTGAAGGACGGCGACGGCCGCATGCTCTGGCAGCCGAGTTTCCAGGCAGGTCAGCCGGAAACCATCCTTGGCCGCCCGGTGGTCGAAATGGTCGATATGCCCGATGTGACAGCCAACGGTTTTCCGATCATGTTCGGCGACTTCTCGGGCTATCGCATCGTGGATCGTGTGGCGATGTCCACCCTGGTCAACCCGTACTCGCGGGCGACCGAGGGTATCACCCGCATTCACGCCACCCGTCGCGTGACCGGCGGTGTCTTGCAGGCGGCCAAGTTCCGCAAGCTGAAAATGTCCACCTCGTAACGGAGAGAGCCAATGCGTGACATGTACCATAACATCAAGGCGGTGGCGGCTCTTGCTCCTGCCGTGCAATCGGCCTCGGTTGACGGGGCTGCGATCGACCTCAAGGGCGCGAACCGCGCGGTCTTTGTCCTGAACACCGGCGCGATCGTTTCGTCGGGAGACTTCAGCGCCAAGGTCCAGGAAAGCGACACCACCACACCCGGCGACTTTGCCGATGTGGCGGCCGACCAGGTCGATACTGACGCCCCGGCCACGCTCGAGGCGACGAGCACCTACAGGATCGGTTACCGCGGTCACAAGCGTTTCGCCCGGATCGTGCTGACCAAGGCGGCCGGCACGAGCATCGCGGCCGGCGCCGTCGCCGTCCTTGGCGATCTGCGCACCCGTCCGGAGGCGTAAAAGATGGCCTGCGCGATCCTTTCTGAGGGCGATGCGATCCGCCCAAAAGCGATAAGGGCCCTCCCCGTCGCGCAGGTTGAGATATTCGTGGGGTCAAGGGCCGCGAGATCGCAAACGGGCGGGGCACTCAGCCCCGTCCGATCAAGGGGGATAGGATGCCAAGAAAACCGCCGAGGCTCTGCGCGTGCGGCTATCGGGTCCCGGCCGGATTGCGGTGCCCCTGCGAACGCAAGTCGGACGCTGCAAGAAAGGCGCGGTTCGATAAGCGCCGTCCGAATTCCAGCGCGCGCGGCTATACCGGTAAATGGGATCGGGAGCGCAAGACGTTCCTGGAAAAACACAGACGATGCGTCCGGTGCGGGAAGCCCGCCGATGTCGTCGACCACATCACACCGCATCGGGGCGACGCCGATCTCTTCTGGGATCGGGCCAACTGGCAACCCCTGTGCACAACTTGTCATTCCGGCGCCAAACAACGTGATGAGCGGCGCATAACCTAGGGGAAATAACAATGGCAGTTTTCGCATCCAACGGCGCCAAAATCTTCATCAGCACGACGGCGCAGACGGCCGAACCGGCTGACCTGGCAGCCTACCAGGCGCTCAGCTATACCGAGATCGGGGAGGTCGAGAGCCTTGGCAGTTTCGGTGACAGCTCGAACGAGATCACGTTCACCGCTGTCGGGGATTCCCGGCAGCGCCGTTTCAAGGGCGCCCGCGACGCGGGGGTTCTCGAGCTCGTGATGGGCATCGACTATGCGGACGCAGGCCAACTTGCCCTGATCGCGGCCGAGAAGGAAATCCACGATTACGCCTTCAAGATCGTGTTCAACGATGCTCCCCCGGCCGGCACACCGTCCGAGCGGTATTTCATCGCCATGGTGGCCAGCGCAGGGGAACAGCTGGACAGCGCGGACAACGTCATGAAGCTGAATTCGTCGCTCTGGATCAATTCCGAGGTCACCCGAGTGGCGGCGTCCGCATAACATGGCGATCCTGGAACTTGGCGACCTCGAACAACACTTGTCGCTGACAGGCGACGAGGACGGCTGCGACTCCTGGTTGCTGTCGCGGCTCATCGAAGCCGCGCAAGGCCACGTCGAAAGGTTGCTGGGATACAAGATCGAAGACCAGTTCGGAGGCCAGGACCAGGATCCGGTGCCGGAAGAACTTGTTCAGGCCGTGAAGCTGCTGGCTGCGCACTGGTACGACCAACGGGAAACGGCAGGTGAAGGAATGAAGGAGGTTCCCTTCGGGGTGACCGAGATCGTGACAGAATATCGGGAGTTCACGTTTTGAGCGATGGTGGCCTGAAAAGCTTTCAAAGACGCATGAATGCGATTCCGCGTGAAGTGAGAAAGGCGGTCGAGCCCGCCCTGCTCAAGTCTGCGCACGAAATGCAGGACGCCATGGAAACCCTGGTGCCCGAGGATACGGGCGATCTCAAGGGAAGCATCGCCGTCACCGGGCCGGGGCAGGCGACGCCGCCGTACTCGCAACCGGGCGGAAGCCATGTCGTGCCGCCCGACGCGGTGGCGCTGACGGCCGGGAACACCGATGTGCGCTACGCCCACCTTGTCGAGTACGGCACCGGGTCGGCACCCGCGCAGCCGTTTTTCTGGCCGGCCTATCGCCTGTTGAAGAAGCGCAGCGCCAGGCGGATCAAGGCCGCCATTTCCAAGGCAGTTCGGGAGACGGGCAAATGACGTTGGATCTCGCTTGCCAGAAAGCCATACGCGCCCGCCTGGTGGCCACACAGGCCGTCACGGAACTGGTACCGCCGGCGAACATTCTCGATCGCAATCAGCGCCCGGCACCAAGCCCAAGCATCGTCCTGGGCGAGTCGCAAATGGTGGATGAAGGCAGCTCGCTCAGACGCGAACACAGCCGTGTCTATCACACGATCCATGTCTGGAAGCGGGAAGGATCGCTCGAGGGCGTAAAGCGCATTGGCGGGGCCATTCGCAACGCCCTGCAATGGAACCGGCTTGAGCTCGATCCCGGCTACCACGCTGCCGATGCCAAGGTTTCCGGCATGCGCTTCGTGCGCGATCCGGACGGCGAGACTTCACACGGCATAGTCACGGTCGAAGTACTGGTTGCGGAGGTGGCGTGATGCAGGCGGGAAAGTTGATCAACGTCATACGGGTGCAGCGGGTCACCGCCATGCCCAACGAGTTCGGCACGCCGTCGGAGGTGTGGTCTGACCACAAGCGGCTTCGTGCCGAGGTTCTTCGGCAGTCGGCAGAGGAATTCATCAACACCCAGGGCGCCAACGATCGCGAGACTGTCGTGTTCCGAACCCACTACGTCGATGACATCGCGGCTGCGGACCGGGTGCTGTACCGTGGCGAGTATTTCAACATCAAGGGCCTGACGGAAATCGGCCGGCGCAAGGGCCTCGAGATCAGGTGCGAGGTGCTGGACTGATGCGCGGAACCAAGCCGTATCTCAAGGAAGACCCCGAGGCCATCACCGATATGGCCCCGCCCAATTGGTTTTCTGCCGATGCTGCCGCGGAATGGAATCGCGTCATGCCAATCCTGGCGGAACGGCGGATCCTGACCGTCGCGGACCTCGGCAGCCTCGAAAACTATTGTGTTGCGATCGGCACCGTTCGGGAAACTGAACGTCATCTGCAAGAATACGGCCACGTTCTGGACGTAGACGGATTGTTCAAGCGCAACCCTGCCGTCGGCATCCAGGCCAACGCGATCCAGCAGGCCCGCCTTCTGGCGGCCGAGCTGGGACTCACGCCGGTGTCCCGATCGCGCCCAACGATACGGGAGAATGACGATGCTGATTCCCTCCTGGATCTCTGGTGACACGGAAATCCCGGATCCGCTCGGCTACGGTCAGCGCGCCGTCGATTGGCTACGCCGTCTGAAGCACCCCAAGAACCCGGCGCCAGGGCATCCCTTCCAGCTGGACCCGTGGGCCGAAAAGACGATCCGGAGAATCTACGGGCCCCGCAATGAAGACGGCACCCGCGTGGTGCGGCGGGTGATCCTCCTGGTACCGCGGGGGAACCGCAAGACGTCTCTTTGTGCCGCCATCACGCTCCTGCACCTGGTCGGACCGGAATGCCAGCCTGGCGGGCTGATCGTCTCGGCGGCGTCTGCGCATGATCAGGCACGGGAGTTGTTCGAGGAAGCCGCCCTCATCGTCGAAAACGATCGTCGCCTGGTCAAGCACCTTGAGGTTCGTGACTACACCAGCCGGATAACCTATCAGAAGAAACGGTCGCGTTACGCGGCGCTTTCCGCCGATGGCAAAGTTCAGCACGGCAAAACGCCAAACTTGGTGATTGCCGACGAATTGCACGTGTGGGAAGGCCGCAAGGGATTGATGCTTTGGGAGGCATTGGATTCAGCGTTGGTCAAGGTGCCCGGCACGTTGATGATCGTCGCGAGTACATCCGGTCGTGGCCAGGAAAACCTTGCCTGGAAAACCGTCGAATACGCGCTAAAGGTTCAACGGGGCGAGATCGATGATCCGGCCACCTTGCCGGTCATCTTCATGGCCGAACCCCAGGACGACTGGGCGAGCGAAGATGTCTGGTTCGCCGTGAACCCCGGCCTGCGGCACGGCTACCCGGACATTGCCGGGTTCCGGGACAAGGCGCGCAAGGCCCAACATTCGCTGTTCGAGCGCGACAGTTTCAGACAGTACAATTTGAACATGTGGTTGGACCAGTCCACGTCTGGATTTGTCGAGATGCACATCTACGACGAAGGCAACCATGCCGTCGATCTGGATGAGCTGGAGATGGTTCAGGCCCCCTGTTGGCTGGGTGTCGATCTGTCCAAGAATGAAGACCTGACCTGCGTCGTGGCGGCGTGGCAGGATGGTGACGATGGCTACCAGGTGTTTCCCTGGTTCTTCTGCCCGGAAGACAACCTGCGAGACCGTGGCGAGCGGCACGGGGTGGATTACATCGCCTGGGCCGAGGCGGGCCACATCATCCCAACGCCTGGCAACACCGTCGACCTAAGGGCCGTGGAAGATCACATTCGCGAGCTTTGCGCGCGGTTCGACGTCAGGGAAATTGCATTCGACCCGACATATGCGCGCGGCATGATGGCAGATCTGAACGACGAAGGATTCCCAGTTGTGGAGTTTCGTCAGGGATGGGTGAGCATGGCCCCGGCCGTCAAAGAATTGGAGCGCGCCATTCTGGCACGGCGCTTCAGGCACGGTGGCCATCCGATCCTTCGGTGGAACTTCGACAACATCCATTTGCATGTCGATCAGGCTGGGAACCGATCCTTCCACAAGGGCAAGTCCGGCGGAAAAATCGACGGCGCGGTCGCGACGGCAATGGCGGTTGCTCGCTGCGCGGCCGGGGAGATTCGGTTCGTGACCGAGGCCGATTGGTTCAACGATGACATGTTTCTGGCGTGAGGTGGGTAGATGCCTGATGAAGAGAGATTGATCGTCCAACTCGAGGCCCGCATAGCGGAATTCGAAAAGCGGATGAAGCGGGCCGAAAAACGAGGAACCACATCCTATACCCGGCTTCGCCGCGGATCGCGCTCCGCGACGCAGGCCATGGAGCGCGACATGATGCGCTCGACCACCGGGATCAACAGGGCGCTGGCGACCAGTTCCGTGAAGATCGGTGCCTTCAGCAAGGCGATGATCGGCGGCCTGGCCGGTGGGGCCATCACGGCCGCCTTTGCAGGGTTCTCCAGCAATCTGTCGGACGTGGTGAAAGGTATCGCGACCGTTGGCGATGAGGCCAAGAGATCCGGCCTCGACGTGAAAACTTTTCAGGAATGGAAATTCGTTGCAGAGCAGAACCGGATCGCGGTCGATTCCCTGATCGATGGGTTCAAGGAACTGAACCTGCGCGCGGACGAATTCGTCATCACGGGCAAAGGCACGGCGGCGGAAGCGTTTTCCCGCCTCGGGTTCGATGCCCGGAAACTCGAAAAGGCGCTGGAAGACCCGTCCGAACTAATGCTCGACATTATCGATCGAATGGAGGGCCTCGACCGGGCCGCGCAGATCCGGGTGGCCGATGAACTGTTCGGCGGCACTGCTGGCGAACGCTTCGTCGAGCTTCTCAGCCAGGGCGAACGCGGGCTCAGGGCGACCATCGGGCGCGCGCATGAGCTCGGCGCGGTCATGGATTCCGAGATGATCGAAAAGGCGGACGAACTGGATCGCAAATTCCAGGAACTTCAGGCCCGCATCAGCACCTTCGGCAAAACCATGGCCGTTGCCTTTGCCGAAGGCATCGAGGGGATGCTGAGCGCCAAGAAGGATCTCGAAGGGATCTTCGGCGATCTGGAACGGGCAGAGGCGGTTCTGGGGTCCGATCTGGCCGCCAGGCTGGAAGACGACAAGGACGCCATTGCATCCCATGCGGACGACCTGCGAAGCCTGCACGGAACTTACGACGAACTTTTCGGGTTGATCAACCAGATGACCGGGCCCGACGGTGTGCGGGTTTTCGAGATCGACGACACCGAGTCCCGATTTGCCCTGGCTGGCATTCTGTCCGACCTGAAGCGCCTGGTCGATGAGCTGGAAAACGGCAAGATCGAAGCGGCAGAGTTTGAAAGCGAAGTGACGGAACTGGTGGGCGAGGCACAGGATGTCGCGGCCGAGCTGGAGGCCATCGACGCGGTACGGTTTTCCGGCGTCATCGAGGCGATCGGCGACATCGGAACGGCGCTCGAGCGCGCCATCGGGCGGGCGCAGGAACTGAAGGCAAGCCTGCCCGGAGAGTTCAGCGCAGGGCCGCCTCGGCGGGGCGGGAAGCGGCGCACGAGTGAGTTCGCCCCGGAAGAGACGATCCGCCCCAGGCAGGCACCAGCGCTGCTTGGCGAACCGGATATCGGCTCCGGCGGCGGCTCCGACGGCGGCTCCGGCGGCGCGCGCGATGGTTTCGCGGCGGCGGTCGCGCGGATCAAGGAACGCACGGCGGCACTCAATGCCGAGGCGGCTGCATTGACGGCCGTGGCCGCGAGCGGAAAGGAATATGGATCCGCAATCGACTTCGCTCGCAAACGCGCGGAGCTGATGAACGCCGCCTCGAAGGCAGGCAAGCAGGTCACGCCTGAACTTCTGGCGGAGATCGACGCCCTGGCGCGGGCCTACGTGACCGCTGGGGATGCGGCTGACCACGCCGCGGACCAGATGGAAGAGGTTGAAGACGCGGCCGAGCGTGGAGCGGATGCGATGGGAGACATCTTCAGCGCTCTGATCGACGGCTCGAAATCCGCGCGGGACGCCGTGGTCGACCTGTTGATGGAGATCGCCAGACTGCAACTGCAGAAAGGCATCCGGGATCTGGTCGATTCCGGAGGCGATAACGGCTTCGTCGCGTTTCTCGGAAACCTTCTTGGCTTTGCGTCGGGCGGCTTCACCGGGCCTGGGGGAAAATACGAGCCCAAGGGTGTCGTTCATGGTGGCGAGTTCGTTGTTCAGGCTTCGCAGGTGCGCAAACCGGGCGTGAGGCCTTTGCTGGAAGCCATCAACAATGGCGTCCCGGGTTATGCAAACGGGGGGCTTGTTGCAGGGCCCGGCCCGGGACGCCCGCAACTGATGCCCGCCCAGAATACTCGCAGTGAGATCCATGTGGCGATGGATGTGCGGCTGTCAGAGGATCTGGATGCACGAATCGTCAATCGGTCACACGGCGTTGCGGTCAATGTCGTCAGGGAATACGACCGGAGCGCTCTGCCCGCACGAGTTCAGCAAATTGGTAGAGATCCGAGAGTGCGGGGATGATGTTGCGCAGAGGTACTGACAGGCTGATGCAGCAACTTGTGGACGCGATGCAGCTGCACCTGAAAACGGGTCAGCCGCCAAACGTCCCTGAGGCTGGCCGGCTGATCTGGCAAGCATTTCTGGTCCTGTCTCGGTCCCGGTCGTATGGCGGCGCGGGGCCGAACCCGATCAGCTTTATCGAGATCGAAGCGTGGTCGCGGCTCTACCGGACGCCGCTGCAACCGCACCACGTCGAGATGATCTGCGCGCTCGATCGGGCTTGGCTGCGCGCGGGCGCCAGGCAAGCGTCTAAGTCGGAGTTGACTGCAGAGGCGTTCGACGCGTTTCTAAAATGATGGATTGCACCGACGTGTTCGAAGAGCGTGGCGGTGCTCCAAGGCCGGGGCAGTTATCTTGGGAAGCGCTACTCGCAAATTGATCGAGCAAGGCCTGGAATGGGATGTCTCCAATTTTGGAGAGAACCCGAATTTGGGATCAGCAGTATGACGCAGCAGCCCCCAATGGGGCATTGCGCAACTCGCAGTTTTTCGGCAAGGTGTCCGTGGGCGTGGAAACCCGGACCAGAGACAACCGCATCCTTATTGGAAATTCGTCCGTTTGAGCGGACAATTGCGGTTTATGGCAGACTGCCTTGGCGGGCGTCTGACTTCGACACCTTATGTCGGGGTGCAGGCGAAATACAAGAGCCGCAAGGCAAATACGCCTGGCCTGTCTCTCTGGCAGGTTTCCAACGCCCCGGCGCCAGCCCGCCGCTGGCATGGCCTTGGAAAGCCAAACCAGAGAGAATGACAAATGACAGAATCCAAAATCGAAATGACACGTAGAGCCGCTGTGACCGCTGGTATCGCCGCCGCCGCAACCCCGTTGGCGGGTGTCACGCAAACGCCATTGGCACAACAACTCAGTGATTATGACCGAGGCTTTCAGGATGCTCTGCAACTGCTGTTGGACAAAGCTAGGGAAATCGCCGCGCTCCGAGCCATTCCGGACCCGCATACTGAGTGGCTGTTTGAATGGAAAATCCTGCGGGACAAGATCAACACCGAATATCCCGGCGACCACGATGCGATCTGGTCACGCTTGCGCAGGATCGAGGCCAAGCTGACGCAAACTCCCGCCACGACCGATGAGGGGTTGATCGCCCAAATCGAGCTTGCTTTGACCGACGGCTACAACTTGAGTGAGCCAGAGGGAGTGGCCCGAGACCTGGCAGAAACTATGATGACCGGCCTGAAAACGGTGACGGGTCCGGTGCCCGTGTGATAGCAAAATAGACCCTCGAAGCGTTGTTTCGCTCTATGACTGTCTTCCAACTTAAAGAGCTGATCCACCGGGTGTTTGAGGCTGATTTGATACCAAGGCAGTGAATCTAGTGCCTGCATTAAAGTTCATGTTGACCTTTTAGCGTCCTGGTGCATTATAAGGTCAACATGAACCTAAGGAGCCCAGCTATGCGGCCAGTCATCACTTCAATAACCATCGATTCAAACGCAACGGCTTCCACTCTCGGAACGCCCGTCGAGACCCTTGGAACGTGGGGCAAGCGGTACGGTTTGCTGGATCGTTGCCGAGGGGGACGAGGCTATCCTGCCGCCTTCACGTTTGCTGATGTACTAGCTGCATATGTCGCGAAACGTCTGATCGGTGAAGGTTTTTCGGGCGATAGCGCCTGCAAGGCCGCAAACAACGCCAACACCCTGACGGCATTTCTCAATTACGAGCCGGTCCATTTTTACACGCGTGGTCGCGAAATTTTACGTGGCGCTGCCGATCCGGAGGAGGATGTTTCCGTAATGGTGCCCTTGGAGCGGGCCGGGTGGGAAATCGCGGAGGCGTTCGCTCTTGACCTGGCTGCGCGCAAAGGCCGGCAGGCGGGTGCCGAAGCAATGAGCGAGTTCACCGCCCTTGTCACGGAACACAGGAGCCAGGGGTGATCATCGCCTGGCCGTTCGCCCGCCTTGATCAATCGAGCGCAGCCTAGCCATGCCTCGCACCAACTCCACAAACCGGTTGGCCGTGAAAGAGCAGGAAGCCGCAAAGCTCCTGTCCCTCACGGTTTCAGAGTTTGTGGAGCTGGTCGAGCAAGCGGCCTTGCCTCAGCCTGTCCTGATCGGCGGAAAGCATCCCCGGTGGCGGGTGTCTGAGATCGCCGCCGTTCTGACAGGTGAAAAGGTTGGAGACGAGGATTTCGAAACATGAAGCGACCCGATCTTCCGTATCTCGAATTCAAGACCATCAAAGGTCGGCAGTACATCTATTTCCGGAAAGGCAAGTTTCGCCGCAGGCTGCCAAGCGATCCGGATACCGAGGAATTCAGCCGGGAGTATTGGGCGACGCGCAACGGCAGGCGCAACACACCGGCCCGAACCACCTGGAACAAACTGATCATTCACTACTACAATTCCGCAGCGTTCAAGGCCTTGGCGAAGGGCACACAAGCCAACTACCGGCGCCATTGTGAAGCCATCCGGGAAAAGAACGGTGACAAGGATATGCGGCTCTTTCGGCGCAAGCATGCCATCGCCGCCCGCGACAAACTGGCCGACACATGGTCGAAAGCGAACGAGCGCGTTGCTGTTCTTAGCATCCTCTGTAGGCAGGCGGTCGATCTGGAATGGATCGATAGGAATCCGGTCGTCGATATCGCAAAGCTGAAGGGCGGCGAATACGAGCCGTGGCCCGCGGATAGGCTGGAAGCTTTCGAGCGGTACTGCGACCGGCACGATCTGACCGACGCCCGAACGATCTATGAGCTGTGCATTGGTACGGGGCAGCGCATTGGAGACTGCATCGCAATGCGTTGGGATGACTTCGACGGGGAATACATGCGCGTGGTGCAGGAGAAGACCGGCGCGCACATGTGGATCTACTGCCCCGAGCGGCTGCGAAATTATCTCGCTCGCCTACCCCGCAAGGGGCGTCACATCATGGCAAAGAACTTGAGCCAGCCCATAGGCAAGCGGGCGGCTCAGAAGACCGTCGAGGATGTCCGCACCGCTCTGGGCATCATGCACGGGAAAAGTCGATTGGTCCCTCACGGCTGGCGCTACACAGCGGCCGTGCAGTTGTCGGATGCCGGTTGCGGGGATGCAGAGGTCCAAGCCGTCACAGGTCACAAAACGATGGAAATGGTGCGAAAGTATCGCGCCCGACGCGATCAGAAAGCGGCATCGAAGCGTGCGCAACAGAAGCGCGACAAGCAGGAACAGAACAAGATCAGAACGTGAAAGTGCGAAACTGAGTGCGAAACTCACAAAACCAAAAACGGAGGCTAAGAGAGCAAGATGCTGAAAACGTCAATGAAAACAGAATGGTGCGGGTGGAGGGACTTGAACCCCCACGCCTTGCGGCGCCAGAACCTAAATCTGGTGCGTCTACCAATTTCGCCACACCCGCACGAATGGGTCGAAACCCCGAGGTGAGGCGCTCAATAGCAAAGCTTTGGGCCGAGCGCGAGGGGGAATCTGTGCCTTCACCCCACCAGTTCACGCAACACGCGGGGCAGTTCCTCGGGCAGGTCTTCGGCTATCAGGCCGGGGCCAAACGAGCGGGCGCATTCAACATGCAGCACGGCCCCGGTTTCCGCAGCACGCATCGGCGCGAATCCACGTGCCAGCAGGCCCGTTATGAATCCCGCCAGCACGTCCCCAGCGCCAGCCGTCGCCAACCAGGGAGCGGCCCGCTCACAATGCGCGGACCCGACCGAGCAGCCGCCATCCGGTTTCGCAATCACCGTGTCCGGCCCCTTGAGGAGAACGACGCAGCCCGCGCGTTCAGCGGCTTGGCGGGCGGCGTCGACCTTGGAAAAAGCCGGGCCTTTCACCGCGGGCTCGCCGAGCCTTGCCGCGATATCCGGGAACAGGCGCGCGAATTCGCCGCCATGCGGGGTCAGAACGCATTCCTCGTGAACAAGGTCGAGCAACTCGCCGGGATCTTCGGCAAAGGCGGTCAGCGCGTCCGCGTCCAGCACCGTCGGGCGTGGTTTCACGCCGCCCTGCCCCAGCGCCACCGGGACGAGTTCGCGCGCCCGCTCGACCCCAAGCCCCGGCCCCAGGCACAGCGCGTTCAGGCGCTCGTCCGCAAGCACCTCGGCCAGGCCGTCGGCCCCGTCGATACGCCGCAGCATCAGCGCCGTGATCTGGCTCGCCACCTCCATCTGAGCCGACGGCGGCACGCCGAGTGTCACCAATCCGGCCCCGATCCGCAACGCGCCACGCGCCGCCAGCCTCGCGGCCCCGGTCTTGCCCGCCCCGCCCGACAGGATCAGGGCGTGACCGTGCGCATACTTGTGCCCGCCTTCGTCCTTGGCAAGCAAATGCGGATATAGCCGGCACTCTTCGACGATCGGGCTCTTGCTGTTGAATAGCGCCCCATCCAACGGATGAGAGATCCCAAGCGGCTTGACGACCACCTTGCCCGAGACCTGGGCCGCCTCGTCCAGGCGATGCCCCAGCCGAAGGCGCTCGAACGTCACCGTCAGGTCTGCGCCCGGCAGCCTTTGCACGAACCGGTCACTGGCCTCGGGCCTTTCGGACAGACGGCGGCCACTGTCCGCGCAATAACCCGATGGCATGTCAACGGCCACCACGCGAACCGGCGCAGGTTGCTGGCGCATGATCCCCAGCAGCCGGACCGCTTGCGCAGCCACGTCATCGAGCCCACGTGCCAGGCCCGTTCCGAACAACGCATCGACGGCCAGAGCCAGCGGGCCCCCGGGCACGTCACTGAAGGTTTCGATGGGGTGGACCGCCCCGCCCAGTGCCTTCCACCTTTCGAAATTCAGCTTCGCATCGGGGGGCAGTCTTTCGGGGTCGCCATAGAGATAGGTAGCAACCTCCCACCCCCATTGCCTGAGCAACCGTGCCACAACGAATCCATCGCCACCGTTGTTGCCGGGTCCGCACAGAACAACGGCGCGCTGCGGCGCTTTGGCCAGATCCGGCCATTCTTCGAAGATCGCCTCGAGAATGCCCCGCCCGGCCTTCTCCATCAGCGCCTGACCGGTTGCCTGGCCGGACTCGATTGCCTCTTGCTCCACCGCCCGCATTTGTGCAGCCGTCAGCAATTCCGCCATCTCACCTCTCCTTGCGATTCACTTTTGCGCTTTTTTTGTGCAACGCGCCCAAAACTTCACCAACGCTACGGTTTCGGCACGGTGCACGGCGGCCATCCGCGCAAACGCATTGCCGCCCCTTCTTAGACGTGATCTGAGCCAGCCTGACAAGCATGCGAGGGACACCCGATGAAGAAGATCGAGGCCATCATCAAGCCATTCAAACTGGACGAAGTCAAAGAGGCGCTTCAGGACGTGGGCGTTCAGGGTCTGAGCGTGATCGAGGTCAAGGGATTCGGCCGTCAGAAGGGCCACACCGAACTCTACCGCGGGGCGGAATACGTGGTGGACTTCCTGCCGAAGGTCAAGGTCGAGGTGGTGCTGGACGACGATCAGGTCGACTCCGCCATAGAGGCCATCATCGCCGCCGCCAAGACCAACAAGATCGGGGACGGCAAGATCTTTGTCTCCCCCGTCGAACAGGCCATCCGCATCCGCACCGGCGAGACCGGTTCGGACGCATTGTAAGCAACATCCGAGATCGCAAACAAAGGACGAAAAAACATGAGCAAGGACGCAGTTCTTCAACTGATCAAGGAAGAAGATGCCGAATATGTCGACATCCGCTTCACCGACCCGCGCGGCAAGCTGCAGCATGTGACCGTGCTGTCGGACCAGGTCGACGAAGACTTTCTGGAAGAAGGTTTCATGTTCGACGGTTCGTCCATCGCCGGCTGGAAATCGATCGAAGCGTCGGACATGAAACTGATGCCCGACACCGCCAGTGCCTATGTCGATCCGTTCTATGCGGAAAAGACCATCTGTCTGCACTGCAGCGTGGTCGAGCCGGATACCGGCGAACCGTACGAACGCGACCCGCGCGGCACAGCGGAAAAGGCCGAAGCCTATCTGAGATCCTCCGGCATTGGCGACGCGGCCTATTTCGGCCCCGAGGCCGAGTTCTTCCTGTTCGACGACGTGCGGTATTCGAACTCGATCAACAAGGTGTCCTATGAAGTCGATGCGACCGATGCGTCGTGGAACACCGACACCGAGTACGAGATGGGCAACATGGGGCACCGCCCCGGCGTCAAGGGCGGCTATTTCCCGGTGAACCCGGTCGATGAATCGCAGGATCTGCGGTCGGAAATGCTGAGCACCATGAAGCGTCTCGGCATGAAGGTGGACAAGCACCACCACGAGGTGGCCTCGTGCCAGCACGAACTGGGCCTGATCTTCGACACTCTGACCAAGCAGGCCGACGAACTGCAGAAGTACAAATACGTCATCCACAACGTGGCGCACGCCTATGGAAAATCGGCGACCTTCATGCCCAAGCCCATCGCGGGCGACAACGGCACCGGGATGCACGTGAACATGTCGATCTGGAAGGACAACAAGCCGCTCTTTGCCGGTGACAAATATGCTGATCTGTCGGACGAGGCGCTGTGGTACATCGGCGGCGTCCTGAAACACGCCAAGACGCTGAACGCCTTCACCAATCCGGGCACCAACAGCTACAAACGCCTGATCCCCGGTTTCGAGGCTCCGGTCCTGCGCGCCTATTCGGCCCGCAACCGCTCGGGCTGCGTGCGTATTCCGTGGACCGAAAGCCCCAAGGCCAAGCGCGTCGAGGCCCGCTTTCCCGACCCGTCGGCAAACCCCTACCTGGCCTTTGCGGCCCTGCTGATGGCAGGTCTGGACGGGATCAAGAACAAAATCGATCCGGGCGAAGCCATGGACAAGAACCTGTACGATCTGCCCGCCGAGGAACTGGCCGGGATCCCGACCGTCTGCGGCAGCCTGCGCGAGGCACTGGAGGCGTTGGCCAACGACCACGACTTCCTGCTGCAGGGTGACGTGTTCACCAAGGACCAGATCGACGGCTACATCGCGCTGAAGATGGAAGAGGTCGAAACCTACGAACACACCCCGCACCCGGTCGAATACGCCATGTACTACAGCTGCTGACCGGCTGCAGGTTTCAAGCCTGAGAAAAGGGCGCCCGTGGCGGCGCCCTTTTTGCTTGGAGAGGCGCCGGCGGAATTCCCTTTGACCTTCGACCGGGCGGCGTTAGGCTGAAAATGATTTCAGACCGAAGGACTTGTTTCATGCGCTTCGTTTTCCTGACCCTCGCCGCCGGACTGCTCGCCGCGGCCGGCCACGCCCAGACGATCGACCGAATCCGGTCCAGCGGCACGCTGAACATCGGCTTTCGCAGCGATGCCGCCCCGCTGTCCTATGTCGACGGTCAGGGACGCCCGGCCGGATATTCGCCGCTGGTTTGCGACCGCATCGCACAGGGCATCGCCGATGCCCTCGACATGGAAACTCTTCACGCCGAATTCGTGACCGTGGGAACCGGCGAGCGGTTCGACAAGGTTGCCTCGGGCGAAATCGACCTGCTTTGCGGCGCGGCGACAATCACGCTTTCCCGTCGCGAAGCGGTTGATTTCTCGATACCCACCTATATCGACGGAACTTCGGTTCTGCTGCCACGGGATGCCAGCGACGATCTGGGGCAACTTGCGGGCAAGAGGATCGGTTTCCGCAGCGACACGACCACCGAACAGGCCGTGACCAACACCTTTACGGCGGAAGGTCTGGATGCCGAGATGGTGCGGTTCGCCGCTCATCCCGACGGGATCGGCGCCCTGGTCTCGGGCGAGATCGATGCCTATTTCGCCGATCAGTCGATCCTGCTTTTCAACTACGCGACGGGCAACCTTGCCAGCGATTTCAAACTGTCGAACCAGATCATGACGATCGAGAAGCACGGGCTCGCCCTGGCGCGCGGCGATACCGAGTTCCGCCTGCTGATCGACAGCATTCTGTCGGACCTCTATGCCGATGGCCAGATGGAGGAGATCTTTCGCGCCACCCTGCCCGGTGTCGAACCGGGCGCGGCCTTGCAAGCCCTTTTCGTGATTGCCCCGACCCTGCCCTGACCCGCATTGCATGACCCGAGTTTCGCCCATGCGTATTTCCACCCTGATCACCATTCTTCTCGCGCTGCTTCCGGCGGCTGGTTCCGCCGCCCCCTGCGGCAACACCGGCGCCGGGTTCGACGCCTGGAAAAAGGACTTTGCCCAACAGGCCAAACGCGCCGGGGTCGGCCGGCAGGGGCTTAAGGCGCTGGCTCAGACGCACTACGCGACGCGGACCATCGCGGCCGACCGCAACCAGAAGAGTTTCAGGTATTCCCTCGACAAGTTCATGCAGGTCCGGGGCGCGAACGCGATCGTGTCTCAGGGCCGCAAGCGCAAGGCCGCAAACCCGAACTTCTATGCGGCGCTCGAGCGCCAATACGGCGTCCCGGCCGGCGTTCTCATCGCCATTCACGGCATGGAAACGGGCTTTGGCCGCTTCATGGGCGACAGTCAAGTCGTTTCCGCAATCACGACATTGGCCTATGATTGCCGCCGCTCCGACTTCTTCATCCCGCACGTCATCGGTGCGCTGAAGCTGGTCGATCAGGGCTCGATCTCCATGGCGACAAAAGGTGCAAAACATGGCGAGCTTGGCCATACCCAGTTTCTGCCGGGCAATGCGCTGGTCTATGGCGTCGATGCGACGGGCGACGGGCGGGTGGATTTCTACAACATGACCGACGCGTTGGCTTCGACCGCCAACTTTCTGCGCCAGAAGGGTTGGAAACCCGGTCGCGGCTATCAGCCGGGGCAGCCGAACTTCAAGGTCATCGAACAATGGAACAGCGCGTCGGTCTACCAGAAGGCGATTGCCATAATCGCCCAGCGAATCGACGGCTGAGCATCCCGGTTGCGCGGCTCGCGCCACAACATCGCCGCATTTCGACGCGATCTTGCCGGCGTTCCCCTAGGTGTTGTGGTTTCCATTCCGAGATCAATCCAGAAGTTTGATCGAAACAATTCGCTTTCGGTCTAACTTTCCGCTACATCGTGAGGTAGTCTTTGCAACAGCAATACACGCATAGGAGGATTCTGGCAGTGACGCAAAAGGACAGGTACCACGGTGGTCTTGTATTTGCGGGCACAACGGAAGCCGCGCTGGACGAGTTCAGCCGGATCGTGGCTGCGACGCTGGAGGACTATGGGCACCACGTCGAGCGCCGCGCTCTGCTGAGCGCCCACGACGCGCGCGTCGTTTCGAGCCAGTACCTGGTGCGCCTGCATCTGGAGACCGATCTTCCCCGCGAAGAAAGCCGGCATCAGTGCCTCGACCGGGCCGCCGGTCTGAAAGGCGCGTCCGCGGCGCCGCGTCCATCCCCGCGAAACCGGCTGGTGATCACGATGACGCCGGTTTCGGACTTGTTGGACGACCGGGAAATCTCGGAAATGATGCTGGTGGTCATGATCTATCGGCTGGTGGACGCGCGGACCCCGGAGCGCATCGAATGGCTGTCGCCGTCCTCCACCCTGAGCGTCGAGCAATTCATGAGCGCTTTCGCGAACCTGTCGCCCAGCCGCCTGCGCGGACGCCGGCAGGTCTTCGGTTCGGTCTGCGGTCCTTTTGCGCCCGGTTCTTCGGACAAGAGTTCCGAGCGGCAACTGGCACCGAGCCCTGAGACCGATGCGGAACAAGATACGCAGAACAAGCACGCCGAGTTTTTTGACGATCAGGTGCTGGCGCTGACCTTTCGAGCAGAAGCGGATCAGGCGGCGGAGGACGAACCCGACCCGGAAGAGGCGCTCCGCCGCGATCTGCAAAGGTTGTCCAGTTGGTGCATGACCGGGGTTGTCGCCTTTCTGGCAACTCCGGTCGCCGTATCGCTGGCCGCCGTCAACCTGATCCGCGGCGAGGATTTCCGACTCAACACGCAGGTTCTGTCCTACACCGCAGCCATCGTGATGCTGGAACGCAGCGGCGCGATCGCCGATCTGGCTTCAGCGATCGGGATCTAGGGCCGCGGGTGTTCCCTTGGCCTGCGGGGATCAGGGGCTCTGCCCCTCTTGCCCTGTGGGCAATTCACCCCGGGGTATTTGGAACCAGAAAGAAGCATCGGCTTCATGAGCGCCCCGGCAGGTGTTGCGGCACCTGCTGCTTGAGCCGGTGAGGCCGGTCGCGGGCGGGCGTGCGAGGAATCTTTTTTGGGTGCCGCGCTGTTTGCTGTCAGCGCCGATCCGCGCCGGACTCTGGGCAGCGAAAATCAGAGGCTGCCAACACGTAGGTGTGGATCGAAAAGATCACGGCCCGGCTCTGCGGCAGGCGCAGCAGGCATTGTCGTTCGCTGCGCAGAAACGGCGCGCCCGCGGCATCGCGATCCGGGCGCGGCGCGCTGGCGCGGCGCGGCTGGAAAAGTTCGGCATCCCGATACCAGAGCGCGTTGTAGCGCCACAGGGGGCGGTCCGGCTGAATCCCGTCGAAAAGCCGCTGAACCCTGCGCGCGATGTTGGCGTCGTAACTCGCGACAGGCGCATGAATCGCGAGCAGTGGATGCAGAAACTTCTCGGACAGCGTCCAACTGGCCGGAAAACACAGGACCGCACCGGTCAGAACATGCGCGTCCGCGCGTTTCTGCAGGATGCAGAAATCCTCCTGCACGATCCGGCCCAGGGTGCCGAGCGGATCATTCCGGTCGAGTCTGACGACCGCGCCGTCCGGCCGGGTCACCGCGTCGCCGGCGACGGGATAGGCCCGATGCAGAACACTGGCAAGAAGTTCCTCCGCGGCGGAACGCGCGCCGTCGTCCAGGGCGATGACATCCGCGCGCCGTTCGGACAGGAGTTCCTCGCGGCGCGCCATCTGCTCGGCGAAGGCGTCGTCGCGATGCAGCCAGTCCTCGATCCGCAGCGGCTGGACGCCCGGTAGCGGCCGGCTGGTCAGAGGGTCATAGGGAATCGATTTCTGCAGGATCTCCGTCATTCCATCCCGGTTAGCACCGGAAATGTCGTCTGTCGGCACAAAAACGACGAGTCCCCCGTCGCAAACCTTGGCGACCGTGAGTCAAGAGACTCGCAGTCTGACCGGGCAAGCAGGGAGGCGCGCCGTGAACACGCATTATCGAGACAGCCGCAAGATCGACCCCAGCCGCGGTGCGGCGCTGGGCGACGGCACGCCCAACGACAATGACCGGATCGAGATCGGCCCCACTCAACTGGCCTTTGCCGAATGGGAGGCGGCCGGGCTGCAGTTGCCCAACCTGGAACGGATGCGCGAGTATCGCTGGCGGCGGCTGACGCAGGCGATCGTCGATAGGGGCTATGGCGGGCTCTTGATGTTCGACCCGCTCAACATCCGATACGCGACCGACAGCACCAACATGCAGCTTTGGAACACGCACAACCCCTTCCGGGCCGTGCTGCTGTGCGCCGATGGCTACATGGTGATCTGGGACTACAAGAACTCGCCCTTCCTTTCCACTTTCAACCCGCTGGTGCGCGAGCAGCGCTCGGGTGCGGACCTGTTCTATTTCGACCGGGGCGACAAGGTGGATGTGGCCGCCGACGTGTTCTCGAACGAGGTGCGGGTGCTGATCGAGGAGCATGGCGGCGGCAACAAGCGGCTGGCGGTGGACAAGATCATGCTGCACGGTCTGCGTGCGCTCGAGGCGCAGGGGTTCGAGATCATGGAGGGCGAGGAGGTCACCGAAAAGACCCGCGCCATCAAGGGCGCTGACGAGATCCTGGCCATGCGCTGCGCCAGCCACGCCTGCGAGACCGCCGTGGCCGAGATGGAGAAATTCGCCCGCGCCCATGTCGGCGATGGCAAGACCAGCGAGGATGACATATGGGCCGTACTGCACGCCGAGAACATCAAGCGCGGCGGCGAGTGGATCGAGACCCGGCTGCTGGCCTCGGGGCAGCGCACCAACCCGTGGTTTCAGGAATGCGGCCCGCGGATCACCCAGAGAAACGAGATCATCGCCTTTGATACCGATCTGATCGGCAGCTATGGCATCTGCATCGACATTTCGCGCACCTGGTGGATCGGCGACCAGAAACCGCGCCCCGACATGATCTATGCGATGCAGCACGCGCATGAGCACATCATGACCAACATGCAGATGCTGAAGCCCGGCGTGATGATCCCCGACCTGACGGCCAACTGCCACAAGCTGGACGACAAGTTCCAGGCGCAGAAATACGGATGCCTGATGCACGGTGTGGGCCTGTGCGATGAATGGCCCCTGGTGGCCTATCCCGACAAGGCCGTTGCAGGCGCTTATGACTATGCGCTGGAGCCGGGCATGGTGCTCTGCGTCGAAGCCTGCGTGGGCGAAGTGGGCGGCGATTTCTCGATCAAGCTGGAGGATCAGGTTCTGATCACCGAGGACGGATATGAGAACCTGACGACCTATCCGTTCGACAAGGCGCTGATGGGCGAAGACTGAGGGGGGCACTGCGCTGTTCGCGCAAGCTTTCGACGGGCACGGCCGCGGCTTCGGCAAGTGTCACCTCCGCGTGATTGGACGGACACAAAGCTTGTTGTCGCTGGCATGGCAACCCACTCTTGGCCAAGTCACCAAGGAGTCCCGCCATGCCCACCGAACGCATTACCTTTGCCGGCCATGACGGCAACCAGCTTGCCGCGCGCCTGGATCTGCCCGATGGGCCGGTTGTTGCCACGGCGCTGTTTGCGCATTGCTTCACCTGCTCCAAGGACATCCCCGCCGCGCGTCGGATCGCGGCCCGTCTGGCGGCGATGGGCATTGCGGTTCTGAGGTTCGATTTCACCGGTCTGGGGCATTCCGAGGGGGAATTCGCCAACACCACCTTCACCTCGAACGTGGACGACCTGGTTGCGGCGGCGCGGTATCTATCCGGACGGGACATGGCGCCCAGCTTGCTGATCGGCCATTCACTGGGCGGGGCGGCGGTGCTGCGCGCGCGGGCCGGTATTCCGTCGGTCAAGGCGGTGGTGACACTGGGGGCTCCGGCCGATCCAAGCCATGTCGCGCATCATTTCGAAGAAGCGATTCCGCGGATTCAGGCCGAAGGCACCGCCGAAGTGCAATTGGGCGGCAGGCCCTTTCGCATCGGCAAGGCGTTTGTCGACGATATCTCCGAAGCCTCCCTGACCGAGGCCATCGGCGGGCTCAAGGCCGCTTTGCTGGTGCTGCACGCGCCCCGCGATGAGACCGTGAGCATCGACAATGCCAGCCAAATCTTTCTGTCCGCGAAACACCCCAAGAGCTTTGTCACCCTGGACGATGCCGATCACCTGATCACGCGCGCCGCAGATGCCGAATATGCCGCCGAGGTGATTTCGGCCTGGGTGTCGCGCTATCTGGGCTTGTCGCCGCCCGCGCCGCCGCCCGGAGCGCCCGAAGGCGTTGTCCGCGTGACCGAGGCGGATCCGAACGGGTTCCTGCAGGACGTTCAGTCCGGCCCGAACCATCATGCCGTGGCGGACGAACCGGTGTCTTACGGCGGGACGGATCGCGGCATGTCGCCCTATGGTTTCCTGGCGGCCGGGCTTGGGGCCTGCACGTCGATGACGATCCGCATGTATGCCCGTCGCAAGGGCTGGCCTTTGAAAGGTGTGAGCGTCGATGTCTGCCACGACAAGGTCCATGCGCAGGATGCCGGGCTGCAATCCGACGGCAAGATCGACCATTTCCGGCGCAAGATACGGTTGGACGGGCCGCTGGACGCGGAGCAGCGACAAAAGCTGCGTGAGATCGCGGACAAGTGTCCCGTGCATCGGACCCTGGAAGGCGCATCCCACGTGACGACCGAGCTGGTGCCATAGGTCGATTTCCGTGACGGGTTTGGTCCACGCGCCTCAAAATCGCGAATTGGCCATGACGTGGAGCGGCCTTGGCCTCAAAAAAAAACCGCGCCCGGCGATGCCGGACGCGGGGTGTCGTGCATTATCGCGTGGATCAACCGCGGGCGCTGCCGACCAGTTTCCAAAGGCCCGGGATCAGAAGCGCTGCGAGAACGAGTTTGATCGCGTCGCCAACCAGGAACGGCGTCAGGCCCCATTCGAGGATCGGCTTGTCCCAGCCATAGAGCTGGCCCAGCCACAGCAAGCCGGGAACGTAGATGACGACATTGGCCAGAACCAGCGCCAATGCCATCTTGCCGAAGCTGCGGTCCCAGCCACGAGCGGCCAGGGCGCCCAGCAGCACGGTGGCCAGCAGATACCCCACAAGATAGCCGCCAGTGCCGCCCATCATGTAGGTCAGGCCGTATTTTTCTGCCGAGGAGTTGGCGAAAACGTCAAAGCCCAGCGCGCCGACCAGCAGATAGCCCAGCATGGTCACGAGCCCGAGGCGCGCGCCATAGGCCGTGCCGATGGTCAGCACGGCGAACGTACCCATGGTGATCGGAACCGGCCACATCGGCACTTTGATCTTGGCGGCCACCGCCAGGGCGACGATGCCCAGCGCCACCAGAACCACCTGTTTGACCCGCAGGGCCGTTCCTTCGCGCGGGCCGATTGCGTCGGCCAGAACACTCATGTTCATTTCATGGTCTCCCAGTTCTCTTTGGTATTGGCACACAGGAATGCCTTGTCACGCCCGGTGCTGCAAGTCGTTTCCTTCACCGCCGCGCGAATTCCGTCTGCATTTCGTAGGACTTGCGCGGGCCGGAAACGGACCACCGGACCCTCCAGCACGGCCAGCCGGAAAAATCATAGGCGGCGTCATAGCTGTCGGGGGCGCAGTCATGGTGATCGCTCGACTCACGTTGACCTAGGGTAAACTTATGAAAATAACGGCCATCTTCAAAACGTATCAGGATATGCTTCGACTCCTGATGCCACAGGTAACGGCGCGTCCCGCGCATGGGAGGCTGCCCGGGCACACGGAGTGCAAGTTCCTCGTCATAGACAAAGCCATCGCCGCTGCGACGCAGCGTCGCGACCCCCTGCCCTTGCAAGGCATGGCCGGCAAGGCGGTCGTCGATCACCCGACTCAGCGCCCATTCGCCTTCGAAATCCGCGATCGTCCGGGGCAGCGTCACCGTGCGTAGTCTCCATCGGTGATGTCGCCGCCAGGCCCGATGAACCGGATGGTTTCGCCCTGGCGTTCAACGTCGTAGCAGGCCCAGACATCCGAGGGTGGCCAGAGCGAACAATACTGGTCGTCCCGTACGGCCCAGCGGCCGATGCTGGGACGGTCCGAGACATACAGGGTCTCCATCGTCGGCTCGAAACTCTGCCGCGCGCCGTCCCGATAGTGCAGCGTGTGCCCGGCGAGCGCGGCAAGAATCTCATCGCCGTTCAGGTGCTGGAACCCATCGGCCAAAACTACCGAGGGCGCTGTCGCCAGAATCAGGGCAAACCGTCTCATCCGCGCTCTCCTGCCTTGTCCATGCGTCCGCGCGAGTCTAAGACCCGCGCCATCGCTCCTGCCAATCACAAAAAGGTGCCGTTGCCAATGATCCCCCGCTATTCCCGCCCTGACATGGTCGCCATCTGGTCGCCCGAGACCAAGTTCCGCATCTGGTACGAGATCGAGGCGCATGCCTGCGATGCCCAGGCCGAGTTGGGCGTGATCCCCAAGGCAAATGCCGAGGCGGTGTGGAAGGCCAGGGATGTCGAGTTCGACGTGGCCCGGATCGACGAGATCGAGGCCGTCACCAAGCACGACGTGATCGCCTTTCTGACGCATCTGGCCGAAATCATCGGCAATGATGAAGCGCGGTTCGTGCATCAGGGCATGACCAGCTCGGACGTGTTGGACACCACGCTGAACATCCAGTTGGTGCGGGCGGCCGACATTCTGCTGGCGGACATGGATCGGGTGCTGGCGGCGCTCAGGAAACGCGCCTACGAACACAAGGACACGGTTCGCATCGGGCGCAGCCACGGCATCCATGCCGAGCCAACCACGATGGGCCTGACCTTTGCCCGGTTCTATGCCGAAATGGACCGCAACAAGAACCGCCTGGAAAAGGCGAGATGGGAAGTGGCGACCGGCGCGATTTCGGGCGCGGTCGGAACCTTCGCCAATATCGACCCAAGGGTTGAAGAGCATGTCTGCGAAAAGCTGGGCCTTCGGCCCGAACCGATCAGCACGCAGGTCATCCCGCGCGACCGCCACGCCATGTTCTTTGCCACGCTGGGGGTGATCGCCAGTTCGATCGAGAACATCGCCGTCGAGATCCGCCACATGCAGCGCACCGAAGTGCTGGAGGCCGAGGAGTTCTTTTCCAAGGGTCAGAAGGGCTCGTCGGCGATGCCGCACAAGCGCAACCCGGTCCTGACCGAAAACCTGACCGGGCTGGCGCGGCTGGTGCGCATGGCGGTGATTCCGGCGATGGAGAACGTGGCGCTGTGGCACGAGCGCGATATCTCGCATTCCTCCGTCGAGCGTGGAATCGGCCCGGACGCCACCGTGACCCTGGATTTCGCGCTGAACCGGCTTGCGGGCGTGATCGAGAACCTTGTCGTCTATCCCGACAATATGCTGGCCAACATGAACAAGTTCCGCGGTCTGGTGATGTCGCAGAGGGTGCTGCTGGCGCTGACCCAGGCCGGCGTGAGCCGCGAGGACGCCTATCGCCTGGTGCAGCGCAACGCGATGAAGGTCTGGGAGGACGGCAAGGACTTCAAGACCGAGCTTCTTGGCGATCCCGACGTGACGGCGGCGCTGAGCCCCGCGAAAATCGAAGAAAAGTTCGATCTCGGCTATCACACCAAGCATGTCGACACGATCTTTGCCCGAGTCTTCGGAGAGTGAGCCGAGACATCCGGCGCAAGGTGCCCGTTTCGTTCCAAGATCCGTGCCGAAAAGGCTCGCTTTGCCAGATCGCGGGAAAACGGGTATGATGCGATTGAGAGTCGTTGGAGGAGACATGCGATGACGATCAAGACGCTCGCCTGCGCCGTGGTCCTAGGGCTGACGGCGTCCGCCGCGCTGGCCTGCCAGGCGCATCAGCAGCAGGCTCAGTCCTGTGCGCCGGGCACTGTGTGGAACAGCGAAACCCACAGTTGCGTGGAAGAGGTCAACAGCTGAACCTGACCTCACCGAAGTTTGAAAAGAAGCGGGCCACAATCGGCTCGCTTTTTTCGACTTGAGGCTATGATAAACACGAAATGATCATTTTGAATCGGAGTCCTTCGATGCGCTTGTTGCTTGCCACCGCGATTGCCTTTTCCGGATTTGCCCTTGCCCCCACCCATGCCGAAGCCGCGGGCGGCGGCAGCGCCAACCCGCCAACGACGACAAAGACCACCAAGAAGTGCCTGTTCGGCCGGGTCTGGGACGTGGACACGCAAAAATGCGTGAAACCGAACAGAACCAACTTCACCGACGACGAACTCTACGATGCCGCGCGTGAACTGGCCTATGACGGACAGTACGAACATGCCCAGAACGTGTTGAGGGTCATGGACGATCAGCAGGACGACCGCGTTCTGACCTATTGGGGCTTCACATACCGCAAGATGGGCGAAGTGGAACTTGCCAACGCGTTCTACCAGCAAGCGATCGACGCCAATCCCGACAATCTGCCGGCCCGCAGCTACATGGGCCAGGGTTTCGTCGCCGAAGGAAAGACCGCGCGCGCCATCGAACAATGGCGCGAAATCAAGGCCCGTGGCGGCGAAGGCACATGGCCCGAGACCTCGTTGCGGGATGCGATCCGGACCGGCCTGACATACAGCTATTGAGCTTCAGCCTTTCTTTACCTGCGCGCCACTATCCTCGCGGTCGGAATGACAGCGTTGGATGATGCAGGCAATGCGGAACGGCAGTGCTTTGGTTCAGGCGGCACCGGCTGGTCAACGCCTCGGTGCCGAATGTGATCCGCCGGAAGAACGGCGTGTGCCCCGGGATCTGACCAATCTGGAAAAGGCGGCGGTCGTCGTGCGGCTACTTCTCAACGAAGGGGCGGATATCCCGCTGGAAGAGTTGCCCGAAGACCTGCAGGCGCGTCTGACACAGCAGATGGGGCGCATGGGATTGGTGGATCGCGTCACCCTGTCCGCCGTAGCGCAGGAGTTCGTGGAAATACTCGAGGGAATCGGACTCGCTTTTCCGCATGGTCTGGCCGGGGCGCTGGATGCGATGAATGGCAAGATCGGCGCTGCCACGGCGGCGCGGCTGCGCAAGGAGGCTGGGGTTCGGCAAGCGGGCGACCCCTGGCAGCGCCTGCGGGCGCTGGACCCTGACGAACTGGCCGCCATGGCCCAGGCGGAAAGCACCGAAGTGGCTGCGGTGCTGCTGTCCAAACTCGACACGCCAAAGGCCGCGGCCTTGCTTGGCAAGCTGCCTGGGCCGGTGGCGCGCCGGATTACCTATGCCGTCTCGCAGACCGCGAATGTCACGCCCGAGGCGGTGGACCGGATCGGCTGGTCGCTGGCCGCGCAACTGGACCAGCGGGCGGTTCCCGCCTTCAAGGAACCGCCGGATGCCCGGGTCGGCGCGATCCTGAACCAGTCTCCCGCCGCCACGCGTGACGGACTGCTGACCGCGCTGGACGAGGAAGACGCGGAATTCGCCAGCAATGTCCGCAAGGTGATCTTCACCTTCGCCCATATCCCGTTGCGGCTGAACCCGCGCGACGTGCCCGCGGTGCTCCGAGGCGTCGAGCAACCGGTTCTTGTGACGGCCCTCGCCGGGGCCGAAAGCGACGGCGACCGGACCGCGGCGGAGTTCCTGTTGTCGAACCTCTCCAACCGGATGTCCGAAAACCTGCGCGAGGAAATCGGTGAGCGTGGCAAGGTCAAACCGTCCGAGGCGGAACAGGCCATGACCGAGATCGTCGGGGCGATCCGGGCGCAGGTCGATGAGGGCGCGATAACCCTCGTCGAACCGGAAGAAGAGGACGTCTGAGTCACACCTGGAACGTCGCGGCATTCCTTCCTGGACGGATGGACCGACGCAGCGCGTCGGCTTATCAATCCTCATGCGACCGGCTCTCTGTCCCCTTCCCTGCCCGCGGATTCCCGCATGAGCGCCCATGCCAGCCGCGCGATCCCCTACATGGTGCTCGCGATCCTGTGCTTTTCGCTGATGGATGCGTCGGTCAAGGCTCTGGCGCCGCAGACCGGTGTGCTGCCGGCGCTGTGGGTGCGCTATGCGGGTCAGATGGCGTTCGTGTTGCTGCTCGTCCTGCCGCGACTGCACCAGGTGGTGCGCACCCGCTATCCCGTTCAGCAATTCCTGCGCTCGCTTCTTCTGATGGGGGCGACCGCCTTTTTCTTCACCGGGCTGAGCCGCATCCCGCTCACCGATGCTGCCGCCCTGATGGCCATCAATCCGGTGCTGATCACACTGGGTGCCGCGCTTTTTCTGCGCGAACCCCTTGGCCCCCGGCGCATCACCGGAATCGCGGTCGCGGCTCTGGGTGCGCTCATGGTGATCCGGCCCGCATCCAGCGTGTTCCAACCCGCTGCGCTGTATCCCCTCGGCGCCGCGGTCTGTTACTCTTCTTACGCCTTGCTGACGCGCCGCGTCGGCCCGGACGAAGACCCTTGGACCTCGTTGTTTTATACCGGACTGGTCGGCACGGTCCTTCTGACTCTCATTGCACCCGCGCAATGGCAAACGCCGGACATTGCGGGTTGGGGCCTGATCTTTCTGGTGGCGGGATTCGGCACGATGGGCCAGATGCTGCTGATCCGCGCCTTCAGCCTGGGTGAGGCGGCGATGCTGGCACCCTACGCCTATTCAGGTCTTGGCTTTGCGGCCGTATGGAGCGTGGTGTTCTTCGCCGAATACCCCGACCTCTGGACCGTTTTCGGCACGCTTGTGATCGCGGGGGCGGGTCTGTATGTGTGGCACCGCGAAACGCAACTCCGGTGAGATCACTCAATGCCCGTCGAAAAATCGGAACTCAGCCGTTTTGAACTCGCGCAGTATTACCTGGCAAACCTGTTTCTCAAGGGCGTCATCGGCGGTATGCACCTTTTGCCCTATGACCGCCGGATCGGCGCGATGGGGGGCCTCGTGCGGACGCTGGCGCCGCTGGTCGGGTTTCGCAGGCGGGTCGAAAGGAACCTGAAGCTCACCTGCCCCGATCTGCCGGACGCGGAAGTTGACCGGATCTGCCGACGTGTTCCGGACAATGCCGGGCGCGCGATCATGGAGCATTTCTCGCCCGAGGATTTCGCCGCGCGTCAGAAGAACGCCAAAGTGTCCGGGTCCGGTGTCGCCGCTTTCGATCAGGCCGTGGCCGACGGGCGGCCGACGATGATGATCACCGCGCATTTCGGGCACTATCTGGCCGCCCGAATCGCTCTGCAGACCCGCAGCGGAAAACCCATTGGCTGCCTCTATCGACGCATGGCAAACCCCTATTTCAATGAAATGTACGTCGATGCCTTTCATCGCACCGGCGAGCCGATGTTCGAGCAAGGCCGGCGCGGCATGATGGAGATGGTGCGGTCGTTGAAACAGGGTGGGATCATCGCCATCGTGTCCGACCTGCACGCGCATGGCGGCGAGGAGTTGACCTTTTTCGGCAAGCCCGCCGTCACCTCGGTTCTGAATGCGGAACTGGCGATCAAGTACAAGGCGGTCATGATTCCGTGCTATGCGATCCGGCAGCCGAACGGGCTGGATTTCGAGATCGTGCTGCACGATCCCGTGCCCCATTCCGATCCCAAGACGATGACCCAATACATCAACGACGATCTGGAATCCGTCGTGCGTCAGCATATGGGGCAATGGTTCTGGATCCACCGCCGCTGGAAAGCCTGGAACGGGCTCGGTGTTCAGCCCGAGGAAATGCCCTGATCACTCGGCCCGAGCCGCGGCGATGATGGGGCCGTGATCGGCGCGCTGCACCAGAACCACCGCCGGCAGATCCGGATCGAGTGTCGCCGTATAGGCCGCGGAGTCCGAACCGTCCCACTGACCGGCGATCTCCCAGCTTTCGACGACATTGGCATAGTCCAGATCATGGCCCGCCAGTTCGCCACGCTTGATCGACGCGTGACGCAGCGGCGTATACTGCACCACCTGAACATCAAAGGTGTCTCCTGGGGGCACGGCCAGAGGGGCAACCTCGATGCGGATCGTGTCATCGTTTCGGGTTGCCGAAACGCGTGCGACCGGTTCGGCGGCGCTATGGGCCGCGATCAGGCGCGAAAGCTCCCGCTCCTTGGCGCCGACCACATCCTGCTGACCATTCACGACCATCTGCGGCGTGTAGATCATCGTCCGCCCGCCCTCGCGCGCATAGGCCTTTTGGCGCCGGGTGTGCGCCGGGTCGGCATATTCGTCCTTCCACCCGATATAGTCCCAATAATCGACATGCAGCGCGAGGCCGATGACATCGTCCCGTTTTGCCAGGTCATGCATGAGGCGGTCGGCCGGCGGGCAGGACGAACAGCCCTGCGACGTGAACAGTTCCACCACGACCGGGTTGCCCTCGGCTTGCGCGGCAGAGGCGATCATGACCCAGCAGGCCAGGGCGGCAGCGGTCGATTTCAGCATCTTCGTTTCCGATAGCGTTGGTGTTCCCCCCGGTTTAAAGCGCCGGCGCATCAATCGCCAATCAAGGTTTGTTGAGGCCAAATCGGCGTGATTGCGAAAAAATGTGTGCAATGGTATACAAAAATTGCCGCACCCCCTGCCTTCGACCTTGAACGACAGCCCGCCGTGATGCAGTAAGCCACCAGCGAATCCCATTTCCACGCCATTTGAGAGGGAGGCCACGGATGCCCATCAAAGTTGGACAGGATAGCGCCAAGACACGCAAGACGCTCAGCGTGAATGGCACGTCCGTTTCGTATTATTCGATCCCCGCCGCGCAAGAGGCCGGTCTGGGCGATTTCTCGCGGCTCCCGGCTGCCTTGAAAGTGGTCCTTGAAAACATGCTGCGGTTCGAGGATGGCGGTTTCTCGGTCTCGGTCGAGGACATCAAGGCGTTTGGCGAATGGGCCGCCAACGGCGGCAAGAATCCGCGTGAGATTGCCTATCGCCCCGCCCGCGTGCTGATGCAGGACTTCACCGGCGTTCCCGCCGTCGTGGACCTGGCCGCGATGCGCGACGGTATCAAGGGTCTGGGCGGCGACGCGCAGAAGATCAACCCGCTGAACCCGGTCGATCTGGTCATCGACCACTCGGTCATGATCGACGAGTTCGGCAACCCGCGCGCCTTCCAGATGAACGTGGACCGCGAATACGAGCGCAACATGGAGCGCTACCAGTTCCTGAAATGGGGCCAGAGCGCGTTCAACAACTTCCGCGTGGTGCCGCCAGGCACCGGCATCTGCCACCAGGTGAACCTGGAATACCTGGCCCAGACCGTCTGGACGGACACCGACCAGAACGGCGACACGGTTGCCTATCCCGATACGCTGGTCGGCACCGACAGCCACACCACGATGGTCAACGGCATGGCTGTTCTGGGCTGGGGCGTCGGCGGGATCGAGGCCGAGGCGGCGATGCTGGGTCAGCCGATCTCGATGCTGATCCCCGAGGTCGTCGGGTTCGAGCTGACCGGCCAGATGGTCGAGGGCACCACCGGCACCGACCTGGTTCTGAAAGTGGTCGAGATGCTGCGCCAGAAGGGCGTGGTCGGCAAGTTCGTCGAATTCTACGGCGAGGGTCTGGATCGTCTGCCTCTGGCCGACCGGGCCACGATCGCCAACATGGCGCCCGAATACGGCGCGACCTGCGGCTTCTTCCCGATCGACAACGAAACCCTGCGCTACCTGCGCAACACCGGCCGCGACGAAGACCGGGTTGCACTGGTCGAAGCCTATGCCAAGGAGAACGGGTTCTGGCGCGACGAGAACTATGCGCCGGTCTACACCGATACGCTGCATCTGGACATGAGCACCATCGTCCCGGCGATTTCGGGGCCGAAGCGTCCGCAGGACTACATCCCGCTGACCAACGCGCAGGAAGCCTTTCGCAAGGAAATGGCCGAGACCTTCAAACGCCCGATGAACAAGGAAGTTCCCGTCAAGGGCGAGGACTACACGATGGAGTCGGGCAAGGTCGTCATCGCCTCGATCACCTCGTGCACCAACACCTCGAATCCCTATGTGATGATCGGCGCGGGCCTGGTCGCGAAGAAGGCGCATGAACTGGGCCTGAACCGCAAGCCCTGGGTCAAGACCTCGCTGGCGCCCGGGTCGCAGGTCGTGTCCGAATATCTTGAAGCCGCCGGCCTTCAGGAGCATCTGGACGCCATCGGCTTCAACCTGGTCGGCTATGGCTGCACCACCTGCATCGGCAACTCCGGCCCGCTGCAGCCCGAGATTTCCGAGGCCATTGCCGAGGGCGATCTGGTCGCCACTTCGGTCCTGTCGGGCAACCGCAACTTCGAAGGCCGCATCTCGCCGGACGTGCGCGCCAACTACCTGGCCTCGCCGCCGCTGGTCGTGGCCTATGCGCTGGCGGGCACCATGGATATCGACATGGCCAATGGCGTGATCGGTCAGGACAAGAACGGCAACGATGTCTACCTCAAGGACATCTGGCCCACCCAGACCGAGATCGCGGAGCTGGTCGAAAAGACCGTGACGCGCGAGGCGTTCCAGACCAAATACGCCGACGTCTTCAAGGGCGACGAGAAATGGCAGTCGGTCGAGACCACCGATGCCGAGACCTATGACTGGCCGCCGACCTCGACCTATATCCAGAACCCGCCCTACTTCCAGGGCATGGGCCCCGAGCCGGGCACGATCTCGAATATCGAAGGCGCAAAGATCCTGGCCATCCTGGGCGACATGGTCACGACCGACCACATCTCTCCGGCCGGATCCTTCGCCACCACCACGCCCGCCGGCAAGTACCTTCTGGACCGCCAGGTGCAACCGCGCGAATTCAACTCCTATGGATCGCGCCGTGGCAATCACGAGGTCATGATGCGCGGCACCTTCGCCAATATCCGCATCAAGAACGAGATGCTGGACGGTGTCGAAGGCGGCTACACCAAGGGCCCCGATGGCGAGCAGACCTCGATCTACGACGCCTCGATGGCCTATCAGGCGCAGGGCACCCCGCTGGTCGTCTTCGGCGGAGAACAGTATGGCGCCGGTTCCTCGCGTGACTGGGCGGCCAAGGGAACGGCGCTGCTGGGCGTGAAGGCGGTGATCGCCGAGAGCTTCGAGCGCATCCACCGGTCGAACCTGGTCGGCATGGGCGTCATTCCGTTCGAGTTCACCGGCGGCGACAACCGCAAGTCTCTGGGGTTGAAAGGCGACGAAACGGTGTCGATCCACGGTCTGGACACCATCCAGCCGCTGCAAGAGGTGCCCTGTACCATCGTCTACGGCGACGGCACAGAGAAGACCATCCAGTTGAAATGCCGGATCGATACCGCGCCCGAGATCGAATACATCGAGAACGGTGGCGTTCTGCAGTACGTTCTGCGCAATCTCGCGAAAGCGAGCTGATGCCTGCCGACTTCCGGCTTGACGGGCGCCTTTCGGGGCGCCCTTCTTCTTTCAGGCAGGCGTGAGGCGGAAATGACCAAAGTGGCACTTGTCACTGGCGGCGCGCGCGGAATCGGGCGCGCCATCGTGGAAAACCTCCTGGCAGACCACCAGGTGGCGCTGACCTGGAACCGAACGGAACCCTCGCCGGATCTCTTGACTACCAACGAGGGTCTGGCCCTCCAGTCCGATCTGACGGCTGAGGATCAACCGAAGCAGGTGATTGATCAGGTCTTGCAGCGATTTGGTCGGCTGGACGTAATCGTCAACAATGCGGGTCTGGTGTCATCGACACCGAAGGACAAGTTCGACGCCAACGCGCACCGTTCCATTTTGGATCTCAACATCCTGGCGCCCGCCGCGCTGCTGGCCGCGGCTTTGCCCCACCTGAGATCGGGCGCGGCACTCGTCAACATCTCCTCGGTCAATGCAGTGCTGCCGCCGCGGGATGTCGCCGTGTACGGCGCAAGCAAGTCGGCATTGAACCTGTGGACGCGCGCCATGGCCAAGGAGCTGGGACCGCTGGGCATCCGCGTCAATGCCGTCGCCCCCGGAGCAATCAACATTCCCGAAGCGCCACGCCCCGATGATCTGACCGAATTGTTCGTCAGGGACACCGCCCTGGGTCGGATCGGTGCACCCGAAGACGTCGCGCGCGCGGTGCGGTTCTTGGCCTCGGAAGAAGCGTCTTTCATTACCGGTGAGGTTTTGACGGTTTCCGGCGGCTATCGCCTTTAGGATGCGCCTTCAGCCGCCCGCGGCCTTCTCCATCGCCGGGCGAAGGCGGTTCTCCAACTCGCGTTGGGTCAGCGGCCCGGCGATCCGCAGCACGATCTTGCCTTCGCCATCGACAAGAAATGTCTCCGGCACGCCGTATACGCCCCAGTCGATGTTCATGTCCTGGGTCGAAACGCCGACCGCGCCATAGGGGTCGCCGAGTTCTTTCATGAAGGCCAGCGCGTTGTCGGGATCGTCTTTGTAGTTTGCCCCGAAGATGGTGATGCCTTCCCGTTTCAGCGCCTCGAGATTGGGATGCTCGACCCGGCAGGGCGCGCACCAGCTGGCCCAGAAATTCACCAGCTTCAACTCTCCGTCGCGCAGATCCGCATCGGACCACAGCGCCTTGTCTCCAAGCTGAACCAGATCGACCTGCGGTGCCGGTTTGCCCGCCAGGGCAGTCGGCAGTTCGTCCTTGTTCTCGCGCATCATGCCGAACCCCGCCAGCAGAACGAAGGCGCCGAAGATCAGGGGCGGCGCGATCATCAGCGGAGAGACCTTAGCCATCGCGCGACACCCTTTGTTCGACCTTCTCCATCTCGGCGCGCACCTTGCGCCCGCGCAGGATGCTGAACACCACCAGCGCCACCAGCAGCACCAAGGACGCGGCATAGGCCGACAGCACCGTATCGGCGTATTTTCCCAGATCCGGCATCATGCGTTCACCCTTTCCCGCGCCAGAAGCGCCTTGATCCGCCGCGCCCGGATCTCGGTTCCGGTGCGGTAGAAGACCAGCGCGATGAACAGAAGCACAAATCCGATGATGCAGAGCAGCAGCGGATAGAAATAGATGTTGCTGACCTTTTCTTCGGTGTCGGTGCCGGTGATCGCCCCCGCGCGCATGACCGACGCGCCCTGATGCAGGCCCTGGTTCCAGAAATTCACCGCATAGCGGCTGAGAATGGCAAAGACCGAACCGACCAGGCACAGCACCGAGGTCAGATCGGCGGCGGTGTCCGGGTCTTCGATGGCTTCCCATAGCGCGACGTAGCCGAGATAGAACAGGAACAGGATCAGGAACGAGGTGAGCCGCGGATCCCAGGCCCACCATGTGCCCCACATCGGCTGCCCCCAGATCGCGCCCGTTGCCAGCGCGATCAAGGTCATGACGATACCCACGGGCGCAGCGGCGCGTGCGGCCAGCGCACTGACGTGATGGCGGCGCACCAGCCAGACCAGCGAGGTGGCCAGCATCATCAGCCAGCAATTGATCGCCATGAGCGCCGAGGGCACATGCAGATAGATGATCTTGACGGTCGAACCCTGCTTGTAGTCGTCCGGGGTAAAGAAGAACCCCCAGACGAGGCCCACCACCAGGCAAACCGCGCTGGAAACCCAGAAGAACGGCAGCACGCGCTCGGTCGTGGCCAGGAACTTTTTCGGGTTGGCATATTCCCAGAGGGAATTGGCTTTGGTTGCGAAAGTCATGGCGCTTATCTAGTCCGAGTCGGGCGCATTCTCAATTGACATTGATCAACGGAACAGCGTGTCACCGCAGATTGATCCGAAGAACGGCCGCGCTGGCGAAGGGCAGCAGCGCGATCGTCGCTGCGGTAATGCCGGCCAGCATCAACAGCGGCGTTGCGGTGTCCATCCCGGTCGCGCCCCGTCGGGCGACTTCGGCCCCGAAAATCAGCGTGGGCACGTACAAGGGCAGAACCAGCAGCGACAACAACAATCCGCCGCGTTTCAGACCGACGGTAAGCGCCGCGCCGAAGGTGCCGATCACGCTGAGCGCGGGCGTGCCGACCGCAAGCGACACCACGAGCCAGAAAAAGCCGGGAACGGGAAGGTTCAAGAGCACCCCCAGAACCGGCGCGGCCAGCACCAGTGGCAGGCCGGTGGTGATCCAGTGCGCCAGCGCCTTGATCGTCACCACCGATTCCAGCGGCAGTGGCGCGGTCGCCAGAAGGTCGAGCGAGCCATCCTCCCAGTCCAGCGCCAGAAGCCGGTCGAGAGACAACAGGCAAGCCAGAAGCGCGCCGAGCCAAAGAACGCCCGGCGCGATGGTCGAAAGCAACGCGGATTGCGGACCCACCGAGAACGGCACGAGCACCGTCACGATCAGAAAGAACGCGAGCCCCAGGCCGAAGCCGCCGCCGGCGCGGAGGGCGAGCGTCAGGTCACGCTTGAGCAGGGCGATCACAGGAACCCTCCGTCGAAGTCCTCGATGGGCTGCGGTTTTGCTTTGTAGGGGCCGACATCCAGAACCTCTCCGTCAAGACCCAGGTCGATATGGGTTGCGATCAGGGCCGAACCGCCCTGCCCCAGATGGCTTCGCACCGCATCCGCGAACTTCGCCACCGCATTGCGGTCGAGCGACACGGTAGGTTCATCCAGCATCCAGATCGGCCGCCCTGTCACCAACAGCCGCGACAGGCCCAGACGACGCTTTTGGCCCGCCGACAAAGTGCCCGCCTGACGATCCGCCAGATCGTCCAGATCGAACGCATCAAGAGCTGCCCGGATGTCGTTGATGCCGAAGACCGAGGCCCAGAACCTGAGGTTCTCCGTCACGGTCAGGGTCGGTTTCAGCCCGTCGGAATGCGCCGCATAGGCGATCCGGTCGTCCGCCCCCGAGATCGCTCCGGATCTCGGCGGCTGCAAGCCGGCCAGCGTGCGCAACAGCGTTGTCTTGCCGATTCCGTTCGGGCCGCGCAGGATCAGCGCCTTGCCCGGTTCGAGCGAAAAACTCAGCCCTTCGAGGACGGTCACGCCGCCGCGGGTGATGGCCAGGTCGGAAACGGTGAGTGTCATGGTTTCCGCTTATCCCATTGGCGGCGGGGGCAAAAGGACGGATTTGCCGCAGCGTGTCGCAGACGGGCCGTCAGACCGGGATGAGGGCAAGCGCCACGCGGCGGCCTTCGGAGAGGAGCACGTTGTAGGTGCGGCAGGCCGCCGGAGAATTCATGGTCTCGACGCCCATGCCCACCCCTTCCAGCTTGTGTCGCAACGCGTTCGGAATGGGCGCCATCTCGGCCCCGGTGCCGATGAACAGAACGTCGATCGACTCGGCCAGTTCCAGCAGGGGCGTGTCATCGTCAAAGCCGCCCCAGGCGCGGGTGCCCCCAGGCCCGGTCAGGACCGCATCGTGATGCACCTGGCCGCCGATGCGGAAAAAGCCCGGACCATAACCGTCAACCGGCTGGGCATCGGTGTAGGACACTTCGTTCAGACGCATGTCCGTCATCCTTCAATCGAGTATCGGCAGGCCCGAAATCACCGCCGCCGCGATCACCGAATACGCGGCGATCCGGTAGAGTCTTTCCAGCGACGGATCGAACAGCGCCTTGCCGATCAGGGTGGTCACAAGATACGGGATCGTCAGCAGAATGACCATCCAGACGGTTGCGGACCCGGCAAGCCCTCCGAACAGGATGTTGGTGACGATCACGACGTCGAGCATGGCCAGAAAGATGATCGTGTTGGCCCGCACCTTGCGCACGTCCCGCGCATTGGCCAGGTAGAAGACGATGACCACCGGCCCGGTGAGGCCGGTCATGCCGCCGACCGCCCCCGCCCCGCCGCCGATGGCGAAGCGCCCCGGCCAGCCCAGCCGCCCATGCCAGCGCCATCCGGTGATGACCGCCAGCAGGGTGAGACCGATGACCGCGCTCGCCACCCATCGCAGCGTCGTGGGATCGAGCGTGATCATGATCCACAAACCCGCCGGAACCGCGACCGCAGCCGCAAAAGCCAGGGTGCTGACTTCGGCCTTGTCGCATTCGCGCCAGGCTTGCGGAGCCAGCGCCAGGGTTGAGAAGATCCCGGTCGCCGCCATGAGGAACACCACGTCCGGGGCCGGCAGGAACTGCGTGCCGACCGGGACAAAGATCATGGCGGTGCCGAACCCGGTGAACCCGCGAACAAGGCCGGCGGCCCCGATCGTGAACATCATCCATTCGAGGCCCGGCAGCGCCAGGGCCTCGAGCAGGCCATCAGGCATCGATATTGGCAAACTGGTTGCCGGAGGTGTTCGAGGGCTTGGACCAGTCGCGCTTGACGCCGAGCCACAGCAGAATGGTCGATGCCACGAAAACCGAGGAATAGGTTCCTACGATCACGCCCCAGATCATCGCAAAGACGAAGCCGCGGATCACGTCGCCCCCAAGAACATAGAGCGAGATCAGCGCCAGCAGCGTCGTGACCGAGGTCATCACCGTCCGGCTGAGAGTTTCGTTGATCGAAAGGTTCAGAACGTCCTTGAGGTCTTTCTTCTTGTACTTCCGCAGATTCTCACGCACCCGGTCGAACACGACGACGGTATCGTTCAGCGAATAGCCGACGATGGTCAGCAGCGCGGCGATGATCGCCAGATCAAACCTGATCTGCAGTTCCGAGAAGATGCCGATGGTCAGGATCACGTCATGCACCAGCGCCGCCACCGCGCCCAGCGCGAATTGCCACTCGAAGCGCAACCAGATGTAGACCAGCACCGCGCCGATGGCGAGCACGACCGCGATCACCGCGGTCTGGATCAGTTCGCCGGACACCTTGGGACCGACGGATTCGACGGAAACGAACTGGATGTCGGGGACGACCCCGCGCAAGGCGTCCTCGACGCTGGCGATCGTGGCCGCTGACACCGCCTCGTCGTCTTCCTGGGCCTGAATGCGGATCATCGCGACGTTTTCATCGGCGCCGAAGGTAGGGTCGAAGATCTCGGTGATGGTAACGTCACCAAGCTCCAGCGGCGTGATGGCATCGCGATAGACCCCAACGTCGATCTCCTGCGCGCTCTGCGTCCGGATGGTCGTGCCGCCGCGGAAATCGATGCCGAAATTCAGCCCCTGGATCAGAAAGGACGTAAAGGCGACAACCACCAGCAGGGCCGAGACGCCCAGCCAGATCTTCCACCGGCTGAAGAAGTCGAACGAGGTTTCCTTGGGAACAAGTCTCAGTCGCATGTCAAACCTCGATCGTTTTCGGGCGGCGGCGCTCGAACCACATCACGATCATGAGCCGTGTCACGAAGATCGCCGTGAACACCGACGTGATGAGGCCCAGTCCCAGAGTGATGGCGAAGCCGCGCACCGGCCCGCTGCCCATCGCGAACAGGATCACGGCGGTGATGAAGGTGGTGATGTTGGCGTCCAGAATTGCCGACAACGCCTTTTCATAGCCCAGTTCGATGGCCCGTGCCGGTCCTTTGGCGGTCTTGAGTTCTTCCCGGATGCGCTCGAAGATCAGCACGTTGGCATCGACGGCCATGCCGACCGTCAGAACGATCCCGGCGATGCCGGGCAGCGTCAGCGTGGCCCCGATGAGCGACAGCAGGCCAAAGATCAGACCCACGTTGATGATCAGGGCGACGTTGGCGAACAGTCCGAACAGACCATAACTGAGCGCCATGAAGGTCAGCACCGCGGCGAAGGCCACGATGGTCGCCACCTTGCCGGCGTCGATGCTGTCCTGTCCAAGCTCGGGACCGATGGTGCGTTCCTCGAGAAAATCGAGCCCGGCCGGCAAGGCGCCCGCACGCAGCAGGACGGCCAGATTCGTGCTTTCCTCGACCGTGAAGTTGCCGGTGATGATGCCGGACCCGCCGGGGATGTGCGACTGGATCACCGGGGCCGAGATCACCTCGTCATCCAGCACGATGGCAAAGGGGGCGCCCACGTTGTCGCGTGTGTAGTCGCCGAACTTGCGCGCGCCGGTGGTGTTGAAGCGGAAATTCACGGCCGGCCGGCCGTTCTGATCGAAGGACGGTTGCGCATCCACCAGTTCTTCGCCGGTCACGACTGGCGCGGCTTCGATCGTGTAGAACACGCCCTCTTCGTCCAGCGCCGGAACGATCTTCTCTCCGACACCCGCCGATGCATCCGGATCGGTGCCGCGCGAAACGACGGGGTTGAAGGTCAGCTGGGCCGTGGTGCCGATGATTTCCTTGAGTTCGGATGCGCTTCCGATGCCCGGCACCTGGATCAGGATGCGATCCGCGCCCTGACGCTGGATGGTGGGTTCGCGCGTGCCGACCTCATCGATGCGTCGGCGGACGATTTCCAGGGCCTGACGCACGGTTCGGTCGTCCGAGGCCAGTTTCTCGGCCTCGCTGAGTTCAACCACGATCGTATCGCCTTCGGCGCGCACCTCGATGTCCGACGCCCCTGCTCCCGTCAGCGTCTGGATCGGGCGTGATAGGCCGCGCACCACTTCGAGCGCGCGGGCCATGCCTTCGGGCTGGCTGATCTTGACGCGAATCTCGTCCGTGGCCGAGGGTTGTTTGCGGATCGTGCCGATCGTGGCGCGTTCGTCACGCAGAGCGTCGCGGATCTCGGGCCACATGGCCTCCATGCGCGCTTCGTACACGTCACCGACCTGGACTTCGGCCAGCAGGTGCGCACCTCCGCGCAGATCCAGACCCAGATTCACCAGCGAAGACGGCATCCAACTGGGCCATTCGCCGGCAATCGCCTGCATCTCGGGCGTATCGTTTCCCAGCTCGATCGCCGCTCTGGCGTCGTTGGACTGTTCAACGCGCGAATAGAACGCATTCGGCAGGGCCAGAAACAGACCAACCGCACAGATCAGACAGATCAGAACCCGCTTCCAGGTGTCGATTTGCAGCATAACCCTGCCTTTTCAAGGAATTGTCGGGCGACGTTATTTCGCGGGCTCGGTCTTGTTCAACACCTGTGCGATGGTCGACTTGACCACGCGGACCTTGACGCCGTCGGCAATCTCGACCTCGATTTCGCCGTCTTCCTTGACCTTGGCGACCTTGCCGATCAGGCCGCCCTGAGTCACCACCTGATCGCCCCTGCGCAGCGCCTCGACCATGGCCTGATGTTCCTTCATCTTCTTCTGCTGCGGCCGGATCAGCAAAAAGTACATGATCGCGAAAATCAGGATCAGCGGGAGAAACTGGGCGATTGCGCCACCATCCATGGGATATTCCTTTGTCTTGCAGAGGCGGGGCCAGTCCCGCAAATTTTGCCGGGAACCTATGCGCAGAAACTGGGCTTTGCAAGCCAAGCCGTTCCGGCTTGCCGTCGAAACGAACGGGATCCCTGCAGCTTACGGCATCCGACGCCGGTCAGATCGGCCTGGAGCGCCCATTTCGCCGGAACCGGCAAGCCGTCCGGGTCGGCGGCGACCGGCGTGCTGGCCTACGGATACTCTCGCCTGCACAGGCGGTTCTGGCCGTGCGGACAGTTCCCCTTTCCCGTCCTCCAAGCAGCGAGGGCGACGGTTCCGGTCTTGCAGAAAAGCGTCCGCCGCCGAGGGCGAATCCCGTCATCGCGCGTGGGAAGGTTTCATGGCGGCAAACATCACCAAGAAAGCCGTCGGTTTCCGACCTGCATGTCGCAAATCGTGTTGCGCGCTGGACGGGAATGCCGCCTAGCATTCCCTCGCGCAAGCCGCCAAGCGCGGGGGTTTCCCCCTGATTCCGGCCCGGATGGCGGCCCGGCCATTTCAGACAGAAGGAAAAGGCGCATGATGATGGTGCGCTGCTATCTCGCCCCCTCCGAGATCGAAGGGTTGGGCGTGTTTTGTCATGACGACATCGCCAAGGGTGACAAGGTCTGGCGGCACGACAGAATGCTTGACATCACCTTTCCCGAAAGCAAGCTCGACAATGTTGAGCCGCATGTGCGCGAGTTTCTGGAACGCTACAGCTACCCCGACATTCACCGTCCTGGCTATCTGATCCTGGAAAGCGACGAGGGGCGGTTCATGAACCATTCAATGTATCCGAACCTCGACTTCTCGGACGGAATCTGGGGCGTGGCGAAAGAGAACATTCCCGCCGGAACCGAGCTGACCTGCGATTATGCCGACTTTCTGACCGGCGAGATCGTGATGCAGCCGCCACGGCACCGCGTGGCGCGGATGGGAACCGTTCTCAACTGAAGACCGCAGGGGCCGGGTTGCAACGCCCAAGCCAATCTTGAAAAGTTCCGGTCAGGCGGCGCTACACCCCGCCTGCCGGATGGTGCATAACCGGGCCAGTGATTCACCGATCAAGGATCTGACCCATGCACGACATCCGCGCCATCCGCGATAATCCAGCCGCTTTCGACGCCGCCCTTGCGCGCCGCGGAGAGCCGCCGGTGTCGTCCGAATTGCTGCGCCTGGACGAAGAACGCCGCGCCAAGATCCTGGCGGCGGAAACCGCTCAGGCCGAGCAGAACAAGGCGTCCAAGGAAGTCGGCGCGGCAAAGGCGCGCGGTGACGAAGCCGAGTTCGAGCGGCTGCGGGCGCTGGTGGCAGAGAAGAAGGCCGAAATCGCCCGTATGCAAGGCGAAGCCAAGGATCTCGACGCGCTGCTTTCGGACCGGATGGCTCATATCGCCAACCTGCCCGCCGAGGATGTACCCGATGGCGCCGACGAGAACGGCAATGTCGAAATCCGGCGCTGGGGTACGCCCCGGGAATTCGCCTTTGCACCGAAAGAGCATTTCGAGATCGAGAGCGTCAAGCCCGGCATGGATTTCGAAACCGCCGCCAAGCTGGCGGGCGCGCGTTTTGTGCTGCTGTCGGGCGCGGTGGCGCGGGTTCATCGGGCGCTGGCCCAGTTCATGCTGGATACGCATACCGAGGAAAACGGCCTGACCGAAGTGAATGCGCCGGTCCTGGTGCTGTCCGAGATGATGCAGGGCACCGGGCAGTTGCCGAAATTCGGCGAGGACAGCTATCAGACCCGCGAGGGATGGTGGCTGATCCCGACATCCGAGGTGTCGCTGACCAACATCGTCAACGATTGCATTGTCGAGGAAAGCTATCTGCCGCGCCGCTACACGGCCCATTCGCTGTGCTTCCGATCCGAGGCCGGGTCGGCCGGCAAGGACACGCGCGGGATGTTGCGCCAGCACCAGTTCGAAAAGGTCGAGATGGTGTCGATCACGCATCCGGACAAATCCGACGAGGAACAGCAGCGCATGTTGCGCTGCGCCGAAGGCATTCTGGAAAAGCTGGGCATCCCGTACCGCACCGTCGTCCTGTGCACCGGCGACATGGGGTTCGGCGCGCGCCGCACCTATGACATCGAAGCCTGGCTGCCCGGTCAGAACACTTATCGCGAGATCAGCTCGGTTTCGACCTGCGGAGACTTCCAGGCCCGCCGCATGAACGCCCGCTTCCGCCCCGCTGGTGGCGGCAAGCCGGAATTCGTGCACACGCTGAACGGGTCAGGTCTGGCCGTGGGTCGCTGTCTGATCGCCGTTCTGGAAAACGGACAGAACGCAGACGGCACCGTGGCCCTGCCCGAGGCGCTGGCGCCCTATCTCGGCGGCAAGCTGACGCTGAAACCGGACGGAACTCTGGGCTAGATCTTTCGGCCCTTGCGGGACGAGAACGGCTGCAGGATTGAAGGGGAAAGCCTATTTCCCCTTCTTGCTGCACTTCTTGTCTTTCTTTTTGCCCTTGTCCTTCTTCTTGTCCTTTTTCTTGGACTTCAGCTTTTCCTTCGCCTTCTTGAAGGCGGCCTCCATCTCGGCCTTCTTGCGCGCCGCCTTTTCGGCCTTGGCCTTGGCCTTGGCCTTCTTGCGGGCTTTCGCTTCGGCCTTCTCCGCTTCGGCCACCGCGAGCGCGGCCAGCCGCTCGGCCTCGGCCCTCTCGGCGGCGGTGGGCGCCGATCTGCGGGCCGCCGGTTTGCGGGCGGCCGACTTGCGGACGGCGGGTTTGCGGGCCGGCGCCCGACGCGATGGGGTCTTGGTGGCCGGTTTCTCCGCTGCGACCTCCTTGGCGGCGGCAATCAGGATCGGCGCGCGGGTGGCACCGATACCGGGGACCGTCACCAACTGTTCAGGCGTCGCCTTGGCCAGATCGGCCGCATTCTTGTAGCCTTGGGCGTTCAGCGCCGCGCCAAGTGTTTTTCCAACACCGCGCACGTCGGTCACAGGTCTCATCGCTGGTCCTTTCCTTTTGTCCCCGGTTCGTCGTCTAACGTATATACATGGGATATACTCCGCCGCAAGGGCGGAGGACGACGACGCCAGATCCCCGCGCTTCAGCCGCTATGCGCCAGCCTTGCCTTGCGCGCGGGCTTGGGAAACGGAACCAGCCGTTTCGCGTCTTCATCCCAGAGTTTGAGGTTCAGCGCCGCCACCGCCTCGGGAAACTTGATGCGGCGCGGCGCATATTCGGGCGGCAGGTTGTAGTGGCAGGCGCGCAGCCGATAGGACGGAATGCGCGCGTTGAAGTGATGAATGTCGTGCAGCGTGATGCAGGCCACCGCGGCGTCGAACCACCACCCGAAATCCAGTGCGGACGAGCCTTGCAGCGCCGCCAATTGCGGATCGAGGTCCGGGCGGCGGTCCCAGTAGGTGTCCTCGAAATTGTGCTGAAGATAGACGAGAAACACGCCGATCATTCCGCCCAGCAGCGAAAAGGCCAGCCAGACCAGCATTCCGGTGGTTCCGGCCACGTAGTACAGCAGGCCCAGCAGCAGAACGATAGAAAGATTGTGGAGCACGACGCCCTTGACTCCGAACCGCTTGGTGTTCTTGGGCCAGCGGTAGCGGATGAAATAGGTGAACAGCGCGCCCAACGGCACCAGCAGGAACGGATTTCGGTACAGCCGGTAGAACAGGCGCGTCTTCCAGTCGGCGGCGTTCCATTCCCTGAGCGTCATGGTGTGGATCTCGCCGGTCTCGCGATGCTCCAGATTGCCCACGCCTGCATGATGCAGGTTGTGGTTCTGCTTCATGACCTCGAACGGAGCAAAGGTGAACGGGGACAGGACATGCCCTGCGATCTCGTTCTGCAGGCGCGTCTCGAACAGCGAATGATGGCCGCAATCGTGCTGCAGCACATAGAGCCGCACGGCGCTAAAGGCAAAGACGATACCCGCGGGAAGCATGATGTACCACAGATCCACAAACCGGATCGCCAGCCACAACGTTGCGAAATAGACGGCGAAGGTGCCGAAATAGCTGAACGCGGCGCGCCGGTTGTCCTGCACCGCATATTGCCGTGTATATGCCCTCAGATCCATGCCGTCCGCTCCCCAGCTTGGCCGGTCGAATTCATCCTCAAATTGGTATCGGCTTGTGCGATGGCAAGCCGCGCGCGTGAAAATCCCCGCACGCGCGCCGATGCTAACGCCATCAGCAGGCGATTGTCACGCCCTGCAATTGAAAACGCAGCAAATTGGCGCGGTTACGCCTTGCGTTTGAGATGCTTGGCCAGGGCACCGGCATTCTTCGCGCGCCGGCCCTTGTACGGGTTCTTGTCCCCCTGCCCGCGCATGGTCAGCCGGATCGGCGTGCCGGGCATGTCGAAATCGTCGCGCAGCCCGTTGACCAGATAGCGCGTGTAGCTGTCCGGCATCTTGTCCGGGTGCGAGCACATGACCACGAAGCCCGGCGGCCGCGTCTTGGCCTGGGTCATGTAGCGCAGCTTGATGCGTCTGCCCTGCGGCGCCGGAGGCGGGTGCTGTTCCAGCATCCCGGTCAGCCAGCGGTTCAGCGCAGCCGTGGGCACCCGGCGGTTCCAGACCTCATAGGCGCGCAGGATGGCGTCGTGCAGACGGTCGAGCCCCCGGCCCGTCTTGGCCGATACCGTCACCAGCGGCGCACCGCGCAGTTGCGGCAGCAGGCGGTCGAAGGCGGATTTGAGCGCGCGCAGCTTTTCCTGCTTGTGCTCTTCGACATCCCACTTGTTGACCGCGATCACCACCGCCCGGCCCTCGCGCTCGGCCAGATCGGCAATGCGCAGATCCTGCTGTTCGAACGGAATGGCGGCATCCAGCAGCACGACGACCACCTCGGCGAATTTCACCGCGCGCAACCCGTCCGAGACCGAGAGCTTTTCGAGTTTTTCCTGCACTTTTGCCTTCTTGCGCATCCCGGCCGTGTCGAAGATGCGCATCGGGG